>WTHH01000424.1 GCA_011523195.1 Verrucomicrobiales bacterium | reverse complement strand
GTCCATCCGGATACTTCGCGCCAGTTCCTCAGCCTCGTTTTTCATCTGGTACACCTGTGCGGAGACGGTGTTGTTCAACCCCTGCCGCTCGGCGACCTTGGCGATCGACTTGTAGTCGTAATCCGTCTGCCGCATGTAATCCTGAAACCGTTCCTCACCCAGCGTGTTGCGCAGTCCCTCGTTCATGCTCTGCTCGGCCAGACGGCGTTCCTCGGCCTCGGCTACTGAAATGCTCGTCCCCGGCACCGTGCCGTGTTGGTCATCAAACTGTTTCCGCGCCTGGAAGATGTCCCGAAACTCATCCTCGTTCGGCTCGAAGCCGTCGAGCTGCAGACGCAGGTTGGCAGCGGTGGGTGATTTGCGCAGGTCGTACTCAAGCTTTTGATCCGGCGTCAGCATCGAGGCAATCCGGTCTTCGCGCTCCTCGCGCAACCTGAGAATCTCATTGCGATCCTCCGCGTCCGAGGTGCCGGCAGCCATCGTCTTGAGCAGCTTGCTACCAAACTCCTGCTCCACCGAGTTCAACTCCGCCTTGGTTTCCTCCGGGATGAAATCCATCGTGTAGCCGCTTTTGGCCTTGGACTGCGCCCGCGAGTAGGCGCTTGGGCGGTTGATTGCCGCGACGCCCTTCGCGCCAAACAGCTCGTTCAACACCCCGTTCTTTTCCTGATCCAGCTGCGCCAGTTGACTTCGGGTGCCAGCGCTGGGTTGCGACAACGTGGTGGGGTGTCCGGTCTTCCAGTAGTCCTTTCGCGGCGGGGCACTGTTGAGCACCTCGGCCTTGCGCTGGTCATAAAACTTGTCGAGATCCTGCTTCACGAGATCGCGAATCGTCTCCTCGGGACAGCCGATGCTTCGCAGGTTCTCGACGTACGTCTGGTAGTCGTCTGACTCGATCTGGCTCCAGTGAAACGGCTCTGCCTCCCGCACGACCCGCTCGGTGACGCGTGCATCCAGGCGCCGTGATTTTGTCACGGCTCCGGGCGTTGATGCCGCCTGAAGCGACTGAGGAGGGGGGGATTGCACCTTGGTGAGCGACCAGATCAAGCCACCCAGGCAAACCAGATTTGCCACAAGCGAGATGACCAATAGCCGCTGTATACTCATCGTTACAAGGGAAGCCTAACGCCTTCGCCCGGGCGTTGCAATGGGATGTAACAACCGCGCTTGGCCAAAGTTGCGCTTGAACCGTTGACTAGGACGGCTGGGACAGCCGTCCCTACCTCTCCCGCTTGGCCAAGCGGGTGGACTATTTTTTGTCGCTTGGCTCGAGTGCGAGAATGGAGGGGACGCGCCACAGGCGAAGGTCGGCATCGATCGTCCCCTCGATGTGTGGCTTGGCCTCGATGTCCTTCTTGTCGATGACGATCTCGCCATCCAGCATTCCGCAAATTATAAACTGTTCGGTCTTTTCATTAACCAGCGAGACCCAACCCTTGGCGTTAAAGTGATCCAGCTTCAGTGTGTTCAAGTGCCTGAATTTTTCCGGGTCAAAGCCAATGAACAGCCGAAGCCACTCCGGTCTCCCCTTCAGTTTACCCTCCAATACCATCCGCGGGGAATCGAACCACCTTGCGCCGGCCGGAAAACCGGCCTGCCCCCGATACGACACCGTCTCGAGTTTTGAGCCGTCCTTTTTTGTAATGTCGAACCGGACCTGATCTGTGGAATTGTCCACTTCATAATTCAACGTTTCCATCTCCAGCAGAAACTTCGCCTTCAGGTTTCCGACAATGTTGGCGTCCTCCTTTCCGCCGCCGGGAATGATTGGTTTTTGGCCTTCCACCGGCACGACCCATTCCGGTGTCGGGCCATTGAGATCCTCCTCAATGGTCGGTCGATTTGTCTTCACGTATTCACGAATCCTCTCTGCCTGAAATTCCAATCCCTTGGTTGAACCGATGACGTGTGGGCCGACCATCTTGTGAATAGCCGCGAGGTCGGCGAGCATCTCCTCCTCGTTCCACGTGCGCTCGAGGTGGTGCTTTAGTGCCGCGTGAAAATGCTTCAGCGTTTCAGGATGAGTGTAGACAGTCTTGGCTAGGATCGACTTGGCGTTGGTCGTGCGCGTGGTCTTCGTTCCGATGAAGGGGTTGCCCGCAGCAAGTGAGCCATCCGTCCCCCACGGGATAAATCGCAGCCGCTTGTCCTCCTTTCCGCTGTAGACAAAAAAGTTGTTCAGGTTGCCGTTGTAGCCGTCCCAATGGCCGGAGATAATTTCCAGCACCCAGAAGTTGATGAACTGATCGAGATCAATCGCCCGGCCAAGGGCATCGATTTTTTCGTCCCCCTCCACGTCCAACGCCTCGACCACGCGGCGGATCGATTTCATTTTCTTACCGGCTCCGTCCTTCACCTCGAATGTCTTGTGGAAACCCTCCCGAAAGTCGTTGATCATCCCCTCGTACAGGTCGCCCTTTTCCTCGTTGAACACCCGCTTGAGAAACGGCTTTCGCACCGACTCCACGTTCGTGTACACGCCGAGGTACTGCCCGTTCACGAATACTCGCGCGAAGTTGCAGCGCGGTGCCGGCAGGCCCGCCTTGCGAAACAGCTTGTACGACAGGTACTGCTTCACCAACGACGGATCCTGAATGTTGTTGTTCAACGTCAACCGGTCGAGGCCAAGGTAGCGCCCTCCCTTTTTGGCGAAGTTGAACTTGATCTTGAGCGACGGGCGCTGGGTTGAGCTTGAGCCAATCAGGCCCTTTTTCCGCAGGCCAACCGGCCCGATTGATTTGCCGTTGATCGACACCAGCGCGGGTAGGTATGTGTAGTTGTCCTTGAACGCCTCACCCGGTTTCCGCTCCTGCGTGATGTCCCGGTACTGGTAACGCAGCCGATCCCAGTACAGCGGGCTCATCTGAATTTTGACCTCGAGAAAATTATCCAGCGCAAACAACCCGTCCGCCGAATCCGGTTGCGCCACCTCGGCTTGTCCGCTTGGCCAAGCGGACAACAACATCCCCAGCAGGCAGGTCAGTCGAACA
>WTHH01000274.1 GCA_011523195.1 Verrucomicrobiales bacterium | reverse complement strand
CGTTGCCCAAGTTTGCGCGGACAGCACTATTTCGGTTCATCTGAGCCTCAAATCGGATCACCTGCGCCAAGCCGGCGGCATCGTCTGCAGGTGAGACAATCTTGCTGCCCGAGGATAAACGGGCCAGAGATTGGGAGAGGCGTTCAGTGGAAGCCGCAAGATTGCGGGATGCTGCCGAAGCAGCAACGTTCGTATTGATTATCATTAGACAAGTCCTTTCGTCTGTTATTGTTAAAACGGCATCCTTGCCGCTGAAAAACTTTCAGGCGTTTTTCGTTTACCTGCGATCTAGCAATCGCGCTGCACAGAGAAACGATCGGCACTCCCTTGAATTTCTTTAGGATTTTTTTGGGGAATTTGTTTTTCACCAAACTTGCCTCGGCGCTTGGCCAAATGCATGGTCGGCGGGTTGTCATGAATCGAGTACCATTTCGCGCCCGACAGCTTGGCCAAGCGCTTGGTTTGCTGGCCGTTTTTTGTACAACCACCACCCCGGGGTTATCCCAATCCGCCGCCAACCGCTTGGCCTATCTCGATGGAGAAGACCCGTTCTACGTAGGCCTCAATTTCCCTAAGCTCACCACGCCACAGTGGGTGGGTGAGGAAGGCGTGCAGGCAGTGGTCTCTCTGGGAATCGACGACATGCGCGAGCACGGCCGGTACGAGAGCTACTGCCGCCCGATCCTCGAACGCCTCAAAAAAATCGACGGCCGCGCACCGATTAGTATTTTTTGCAACTCGGTCACCCCTACCGAGCCACACCTGCAACAATGGCTGAAGGAAGGCGTTACAATTGAGGTCCACACCCTCAGCCATCCCTGCCCCATCCTTGGCGGACGGAATTTTGTCGCGGCGAAAAACACCTACCACGGTGGCGTCGATCTGCTGAATAATATCACCAATAACCTTCCGGTTGCCTTTCGCACGCCCTGTTGTGATTCGCAAAACACCCCCAGTCCACGTGTCTTTTCCGAGCTGTTGATGCGAAACAACCCCGCCGGACAGTTTTTGGAGATGGACACCTCGGTGTTCAACATTTTCACCTCGGAGGACAAGTCTCTCCCAGCCTCGCTTCTCACCGATGCCGATGGCGAAGCCAAGTTTGAAAAGTATGTCCCGTTTGATTCCTATGTCGTTACCATCGAAAACTACCCTTACCCGTACGCCGTCGGCAGCAGCATTTGGGAGATGCCTTGCATGGTGCCAAGCGACTGGGAGGCACAGCACCTCCACGGCAACAACAATCCCGTCACCGTCGAAGACTGGAAAGCCGCAATCGATGCCACCGTGCTCAAGGAGGGTGTTTTCAATTTCGTGTTTCACCCGCACGGCTGGGTACAAAACACACAGATGATCGAATGGATCGACCACATCACGGAGGCACACGGCAACAAGGTCAAATTTCTCAATTTTCGTGAAGCCCTCGAGAGGCTCACGAAAAACATGCTTGGAGGCCAACCCCTAAAGGCAAAGAACGGACAGGACAACGGCGTGCGACTTCTCGACCTCAACAACGATGGTTTCATGGATGCAGTCATTGGAAACGAAACCGTGCAACAAACACGACTCTGGGATCCGAAAGCCAAGCGCTGGAAGACTTCCCCGTTCCCCTTCCGGTTGGCCCACATCGACCGGGACGGCAATCGCTCCGACTCCGGTGCCCGGTTCGGCGTTCTGCATCCAAGCGGCTACGCCTCGGTGTTCATCAGTAACGAGACAGTCAACGGCATCTGGCATTTCGACGGCAACGGTTGGCAGAAAGACCAAGCGCTTGGCCAAGGGCTTGAGATCGGTGGCCAAGCGATTCAAACCGCCAACGCCGGACGGGACAACGGCGTGCGACTTCGCGACACAGACAACGACGGCATGTGCGAAATCATCGTCGGCAACCCACAAAGCCAAGCGGTCCTGAAATGGAACAAGAGCCAGCGAAAATGGCTGCCGCCCAACTTCAATCTGCCGAAAAACGTCCAAATCGTCCGCGAAGATGGAAGCGACAACGGCGTGCGCTTTGTCGATATCAACAAGGACGGCTACCTCGACGTCATTCATTCCAATGAAGTCCGGTATTCGTTTCACCTCTACGTGCCGCAACCGATCCTCGGGTGGGGCATTGGCTGGACGCGCGAAGTCATGTCCGACCTGCGAAGCGATGGCAACGCGATCCCGATGATCGTCCGCGGCGGCGAACACAACAACAACGGTGCCTGGTTTCACTCCGACCATTTGTGGGTGCAAAATGAGGACACTGCACATATGCCAAACCTCGTTGACCGACGTTCGTTTGACGATCTCCTGCGCGGCGTGATGCCTCTGCCCAAGTCACCCGAAGACTCCGCAAAGGCCATCGAGACTCTACCCGGATTCAAGGTGGAACTCATGGTCAACGAGCCGCTCGTGAAGGATCCGGTGGCGTTTGAGTGGGACGAGCACGGACGCCTGTGGGTTGTGGAGATGGCCGACTACCCGCTTGGCCTGGACGACAATGGAAAACCGGGTGGCCGTGTCCGCGTTCTTGAAGATCGAAATAATGACGGACGCTACGACCACTCGACCGTTTTCCTCGATGCCCTACCGTACCCGAGCGGTGTGATGCCGTGGCGCGACGGCGTCCTCGTCAGTGCTGCACCGAACATCCTGTTCGCCCGAGACACCAACGGCGATCTCCGGGCTGACGAAACCAAAATACTCTTCACCGGATTCGTCGAAGGCAACCAGCAACATCGCATGAACGGATTTGAGTACGGGCTGGACAACTGGGTCTACGCGGCCAACGGCGACAGCGGCGGTGTAATCCGTTCCCCGGGTAAAGATCTTTCCGTCAACATCCGTGGGCGTGACTTCCGCTTTCACCCCGACACGCTGGCTTTCGAGACGCAGGCCGGGCAAACTCAGTTCGGCCGCCGCCGCGACGACTGGGGCAACTGGTTCGGTAATAACAACCCGTCCATCGGTTGGCACTACCCGTTCCCCGAGCATTACATTCGCCGCAATCCGCAACTC
>WTHH01000142.1 GCA_011523195.1 Verrucomicrobiales bacterium | reverse complement strand
CAAACATTGGTTTGCAAAAAATGAAAACGAACAGAAAGGATACATTTGAATTTAATAAAAAAAAGTGTGAAGAATTTGGCCGCCATAATGGTTGTGGTGGCATTGGGTGGGACATCAGCCTCGGCGGCGGATGGTGATCCGGACGAGAAGCAGGAGGTGCGAAATGTTGCCGCCGTCAAGTTGCTAAAGGAGCACAAAGATATGTCGCTGGTTTACGTCAAGGGACTGGTTTGCCCGTCATGCGCGATAGGCATCCGGGTCAAGTTGAGCAAACTCCCGTTCGTGGACTCTACTCGCTATAAGCGCGGCATCGACATGGACGCCAAGACGCAGTTACTTAAGATCGCGTTACTTCCGATGGTTAAGGCGAATGCCGAGGAAGTTGAAAAGGCAATCACTGATGCTGGCTACGAGCCAGTTGAGAGATATTGGCTCGAGGGTGATAAACTAAGGACAACTACCTTTGCCTCCGTAAAGAAGTCAAAATAGTTATGTTAATTCGACGAGTGACGCTGCTCGGTGCTGCGTTTTCTTCTTTGATCGCTTCTGCTGACGAGCCGATCATGAACATGATGCCACGCTGGGATAATGGCTGGGGCGTCCAAATGATTAATGAATATCGTCATGAAAATGATCTACTTTTGGGCGATCGAATTGCTTACTCCGGTTTCAGTGAAGATGTTCATCTTTTACATTTTCAGGGGGTTTACACCTGGGATCGCTCCATTAGGTTGACCTACAAAATCCCTTATGTTTTGGATGCTCGACGTGAAATGCCTGATGGCCTCGGAGGTAAGCTTACAGATCATGATAATGGTTTAGGCGATGCCACATTGGCTTTGCCATTAAAGAAATATTTCAACCTTGATGGGCGTAGTGGTTCTTGGACAATCAAACCACTACTGCGTGTACCTTTGGCTGGTGACGACAATTATGAAATCTATGATGGTGAATGGGGTGGGGGATTGGGTTTGAGTTACGAATTTGAAATGCCTCGGTTTGCATTTTTGAGTTCTGTTAGCCATTGGGCTTTCGATAATAAAAAACCATCTGAAACTGGTTTTTCTCTGGATTTGGGTTATAAATTTTATCCTCTTGAAACTAATAGTCAGATGCTGTGGGAGACTGACTTTCTTTACAAAGAAAATGGAACTGAGACTCTTCTCTCTGGGCCAGCGTTTTATTGGAATTTTAATGATGTCACTCATATGAGATTGGAGTGGAAACATGATTTTCACAATCGCCAGGGCACGCTGGATCATGGCAATGGCGACCGCTTTTTGCTGAGTCTGGGTATGGTGTTTTGATTTTATTTTACGCTTGGTGAATCGTGAGCTGACTTGACCTACCGTTTGGTCGATAGAAGAATCTGGCTTTCATGACCCGGTTGTTCGCCATTTTTATTTTCAACACCATGATAGCAAACGCAGGTGTTGAAGAATATCTGCGTAACATCAAGCCGGTGCTCAAGGAGCGTTGTTACGCCTGTCACGGGGCATTGAAGCAGAAGGCGGGGCTGCGTGTGGATTCAGCGGAAAACCTGCGCAAAGGAAGCAAGGGTGGGGATGTGCTGGCGCTTGGCCAAGCGGAGCCGGGTAAATTGCTCGTGCGGTTGACGGCGGCGGATGCGGACGAACGCATGCCGCCGGAAGGAGCGCCGCTGAAGCAGGAGGAGATCAAGGCGATTCGCGAGTGGATTGCTGCCGGTGCGCCGGTGCCGCAGAGCGAAACAGCTGAGGCGGACCCGCGGGAGCATTGGGCATTTCAGGTGCCAAATCGCGTGCCTTTGCCAGGGAATGCAGGCAATCCCATTGACGATTTATTGGAAGCCCGCTTGGCCAAGCGAGGGTTGAAGGCCCAGCCTCCGGCCGAACGCACGATTCTCATCCGCCGCCTTTACCTTGACCTCATCGGGTTGCCGCCCACTGAGGAGCAATTGCAGGATGAACGACGTTGGGAAGCCATCGTGGAAGAGTTGCTCGCCAGTCCGTATTACGGTGAGCGATGGGCCCGGTACTGGATGGATATCTGGCGTTACTCGGACTGGTACGGCCTTGGTGATGAGGTGCGTGACAGCCAGAAACAGCTTTGGCGATGGAGGGACTGGATCGTCACTTCGCTCAATGAAAATAAAGGCTACGACCAGATGGTTCGCGAGATGCTGGCCGCTGATGAAATCACCCCGAGGAATCTGGAGACGGTCGCGGCCACCGGTTTTCTGGCCAGAAGTTACTATAAATTCAATCGTACGACCTGGCTCGATAACACTGTTGAACACACTGGCAAGGCCTTCATGGGGTTGACCATGAATTGCGCCAAGTGCCACGACCATAAATACGACCCGATTGACCACCTCGACTACTACAAGTTCCGGGCCATCTTCGAGCCGTACCATGTTCGCGTCGACGCCATGCCGGGGGAATTGGATTTGGCGAAGAACGGTATCACCCGCGTTTACGACGGGAATCTGGACGCCGCCACCTATCTCCATGAGCGAGGTGATGAAAGTAAGGCGGACAAAAACAGGAAGATCAGCGCGGCGCCCCCGGCATTCTTGGCGAGTGGATGGGAGCCTCCCAAACCGATCGATCTTCCGCTCGAGGCTTGGCGGCCTGACATGCAGGAGTTCGTCCAAAATGGATATCTTTCACAGAAGTTGGCAAGGGTCGCTGAGTCTGAGGTTCAACTGAAAAAACTGAAACTTGATAAGGCGGCCCAAGAAAGAAAGCGGGCGAAAAGCGAAGGCATCCTGCCTGTTAAGGGCGAGGCGATCCTGACCGATGACTTCAGCGAACCCCGGCCGGATCTCTGGACTGTTTTTGGCAGTGATTCGCGTTATCAGGACGATTCGCTTTCCATTACCAAACCTTCCCTCGACACGACCTACCTCCGCTCGAAAGTGAAGCACCCTCGAGATTTCCAACCGGAGTTGAAATCCAAAATGTCCGGTGGGCAAAAATGGGAAACGACCGGTATTCCTTTTGACGTCGATGAGAGCGGAGACAATTCGCACTTCGTGTATACCAGCGTCTTCGGGGCCAAGGTGCATCTGGCTCACACCATCGGCGGAAAGGATGAGTACACTCAAGCCGTTGCAAAGAGGTCGATCAAACTGAACCAAATTTACACGCTCGGCCTGAAGGTACGTGATAGACTGATCAACGTTTCGTTGGATGGGGAATTTCTGTTCGCCTACACCTTGCCGCGACGTCAACCCGGCGCCGTGCAAATTATGGCTTATGATGCCGTTACGGAGTTTCATGGCATAGATGTTTGGAATCTGCCTGCCCAAGTCGTCCTCGAAAAAGCAGGTGATGCTGTGACGGCAACGGTCACGGCCGAGACGATCAAGCTGGCGGAAGCGCGACTGGGCTTGGCCAAGGCGGAGTATGCTTTTGCCAAGGCCCGAGTTGATGCGGACAACGCCGCACTAAGAAAAGAGGGGAGCGGTTCAGCGGAGGCTGTGGGGAAAAGTCAGATCGAAGCCGGCTTGGCCAAGGCGAAATTTGACCTATTCGACTCAAAAAAATCGGCCGAGGCTGAGAAGACAATAAGGAAACTCGAAGCAGATCTGAAATCGGGGAAATTCCCGGATCGTGAACCGTTGCCGTTCAGTCAGGTGTCCCTGATCAACACGCCGAACAAGGATGCCCTGCCTTCGGATGGCGGTTACCCGAAAACCAGCAGCGGACGAAGGACGGCACTGGCGAATTGGCTGACGCACCGCGATCATCCCCTGACGGCCCGGGTGGCGGTGAACCACATCTGGTTGCGTCATTTTGGGGCGCCGCTGGTTGAGACGGTTAGTGATTTTGGCTTAAGGGCGCCTAGACCATTGCATCAGGACCTGTTGGACTACTTGACCGTTGAATTCATCGAGTCCGGTTGGGACATGAAATACCTGCACCGCCTGATTCTCACGTCGAAGGCTTGGCAGCGCAGTTCATCCAACCTTGCTGCAGACAAGAAGACGCTTGCCGCCGATCCGGGTAATCTCCATTACTGGCGAATGAACGGTCGTCGAATGGAGGCGCAGGTTGTTCGGGACAGTCTGCTTCACCTGGCGGGTACGCTCGACTTAGCTCAACGTGGTCCTTCGGTCACGCCTTCCCCCGACGCCCGGCGACGCAGCCTCTATTTCTTTCATTCCAGGGATGGGCGTTCGAGGTTTTTGGCGACGTTCGATGACGCCGATGTGTTCGCCTGCTACCGACGCAGCGAGAGCATCGTGCCTCAGCAGGCACTGGCCATGATGAACAGTCAAACCGCGGCAGCATCGGCGAAACAAATCGCGGCTGTATTTGAGCCTAACATAAGCTCCGAGGCATTGGTCCGGGCTGCTTTTTCAATGATTCTTGCCCGGCCTCCGGCACAGGCTGAGTTGGCAGAAAGTCTCGCGTATTTGAAGGCGCAACCCAAGCGCGAGCACTTCATCCATGCACTGATCAACCTCAACGACTTCCTGATGATTCGATGACCCAAGACGACCCATTTGCGATGTCCAGGCGGGCGCTTTTGCAATCCACACTTGGCTTTGGTGCCCTGGCGTTGAACGGCATCATGGCCGCTGAAACGCAAAACCGGCCGGACGGCAAACCCCATTTCATGCCGAAGGCCAAGCGGGTGATCTGGTTGTTCATGCGCGGCGGTGTCAGTCACATGGAGAGCTTCGATCCCAAGCCTGCTCTGAACGAGTTTGCCGGAAAATCAATCAGCGAAACTCCCTACAAGAGCGTGCTCGATGCCTCGAAGATTCGGAAGCTGCGCATCCCAATCAAGGGCGATGCCAATGGACATACCCGTACGAAGATCTTTCCCATGCAGACCGGCTTCAAGCGATATGGCCAGTCGGGCATTGAGATCAGTGACTGGTTTCCGAACATCGGATCCTGCGCGGATGACATTGCCTTTATTCGTTCCATGTGGACGAGCGACAACAATCACGGTGCCCAGGTTCAGTTTCATTCCGGCCGACATTTTTTGGATCCGCGTGTGCCAACAATTGGGGCATGGATCAACTACGGCCTTGGTTCGCTCAGTGAAAACCTGCCGCAGTTCATCAACATCGGCCCGCGCTTTTTTGACAAGAAAGATGCCCACTACCTCGGCCCGGCCTATGATGCGGTCAACCTAAAGATCGATCCAAATAATCCCCTCGATTATGCCAAACCAAGCAACGGGATGACGACCGCGGAACAGCGACGGAATCTCGAGTTGACTAATAAGCTTAATCGCTTCGCTGCGGAACAATACCCGCTCGACCCGATCATCGAGGCCCGGATAAAATCGTACGAACTGGCTTATCGGATGCAGACTGCAGTTCCAGATGCGCTCGATTTTTCGCAGGAATCACCTGAAACGCAAAAGCTGTATGGTCTCGATCAAAACGAGACCAAATCCTTTGGCCAACAATTACTGGCGGCTCGGCGACTTTCTGAACGCGGTGTTCGGTTCATCCAGATTATGCACGGCGACGGCGCTGCAGGCGCGTGGGATAATCACTCGGGCTTGAAAAACGGGCACTCCAGATTGTCCCGTCAGGTTGACTTGCCCACGGCGGGCCTGTTGAAGGATTTGAAACGACGTGGACTGCTCGAGGATACCATCGTCGTGTTCGCTACCGAGTTTGGCCGTACCCCCGGTTCCCAGGGTGCCGATGGCCGGGATCACCATTCATTTGGCTTCAGCGTTTGGATGGCTGGTGGTGGAATCAAGGGAGGCGTAACTAATGGGGCAACTGACGAACTGGGCTACCACGCTGTCGAGGCTCCCCACTACGTGACCGACGTTCACGCCACGATCAATCACCTCATGGGCATCGATCCGCACAAGTTGGAAGTCCCCGGACACAAACGACTCGAGATGGATTTTGGCCATGTAATCAAGGACATCATTGCCTGAGGCCAAGCGCTCACTGGCTTGACCTGCCGCTTGGCCAAGCGGAGACTCCCTGCGTGCAACGACTCATCATTTTTCTGTTGGCGCTTGGCCAAGCTCTGAGCGTGCAGGCGGCCAAGCAGCCGAATATTGTGATCATAATGGCCGACGACATGGGCTTCTCGGACATCGGCTGTTACGGGAGTGAAATCAAAACGCCGGTGCTCGATAAGTTAGCGGCCAACGGGCTGCGCTTCACGCAGTTTTACAACACCTCCCGCTGCTGCCCGACGCGGGCATCTTTGCTGACCGGTATGTATCAGCATCAGGCGGGTATCGGCTTGATGACCGGCGACAACAAGCTGCCCGGGTATCGTGGAGAGTTGGGGCGCGATGTGGTGACGATTGCCGAGGCGCTGGGCACCGGCGGGTATCGTCGGTACATGAGTGGCAAGTGGCACGTGACCAAGCATACGCGGCCGCAGGGGCCGAAAGACAACTGGCCGTTGCAGCGCGGCTTCGAGAAATTTTACGGGACGATCATCGGGGCGGGCAGTTTTTTTGATCCGGCCACGTTGTGTCGCGGCAACCAGTTCATCACGCCGGAGAACGACGAGGAGTATCAACCGAAGACCTACTATTACACCGACGCCATCAGCGATAATGCGGTGACGTTTTTACAGGAGCACGCGAAGGAGACGCCGGACAAGCCGGTGTTTCTCTACGTATCCTATACCACGGCGCATTGGCCGATGCATGCGTTGCCGGAGGATATCGCACGCTACAAGGGCGTGTACGATGGCGGCTTTCAGGAGGTGCGCGCCAAGCGCTTTGCGCGATTGAAGGAGTTGGGATTGATCCACAAGGATTTGAAGCTCTCGCCGCAGTCCGACGACTGGGAAAAGGCACCCCACAAGGAATGGGACATCCGCAACATGGAAGTTTACGCGGCAATGGTCGACAATATGGATCGGGGCATCGGTCGCATCGTGGCGGAGTTCAAACGGCAGGGCACGCTGGACAACACGTTGATCATGTACCTGCAGGACAACGGCGCCTGCGCCGAGGGCTTTGGTCGGTACAGCCAGAAGCCGTATCGCACGGATTACAAACCGCTGGGTAGGGACGGTTTTCAAACCAAGATTTGGCCACCGATGCAGACGCGTGACGGCCGGCCTGTCAAAAACGGCCCGGACGCAATGGCTGGCCCGGAGGACACCTTCACCGGAGTGGGGCGCGGCTGGGCGAATGTCTCGAACACTCCGTTCCGCGAGTACAAACATTTCGCGCACGAGGGCGGCATATCCTCGCCGTTTATCGTGTCGTGGCCTAAGGGCATCGATTCAAAAAACAACGGCCGCATCGAGCGACAGCCCGGCCATCTCATCGACCTAATGTCCACCTGTCTTGACGCGGCCGGTGTGAAGCATCCGCGTCAATTCGGCGAACACAAGATTCAACCGGTCGAGGGCATGAGCCTGTTGCCGGCCTTTCGAGGTGGCAAACTTGTGCGCAAGGATGCGTTGTACTTCGACCACCACCTCAACGGCGCCGTGCGCGATGGAAAATGGAAGCTCGTCCGCTACGGCGACTCCGGCCGCAACGCCAAGCTGCATCCGTGGCAGTTGTACGACATGGAGATCGATCGCAGCGAACAAAACGACCTCGCCAAGAAACATCCCGACAAGGTCAAGGCCCTCGCCGAGAAATGGGAAAAGTGGGCCGTGCGCGCCCGCGTAAAACCCTGGCCATGGAAGGTGGACTGAGTTTACCAATGAAAAAACTGATTCTTAAACTATGTGTGCTCGCGGGACTGTTGTCCGGTGCGGCAGTCGATGCGGCTGACAAGGCCAAGGTGGTGTTTATCTCCGGAAAACCGAGTCACGGGCGGTTGTCGCATGAGCATCGGGCGGGAAACATGCTGTTGGCCAAGGCGCTCAACGAATCCGGACTGCCGGTGGAGGCGGTGGTGCTCAAGGATGTCGGTTATCCGAAGGACGAGAGTGTTTTGGACGATGCGGCCACGATCGTGATTTTCTGCACAGGGCACGGGGGGCATGTGTTGAACCGCAAGTTGAAGGAATTTGATGCGCTCATGAAAAAGGGCAAGGGTGTGGTGATGATCCACTGGGCGACCGAGGCGGTGAAGGGCGATCCGGCCGACAAGTTCCTCGAGTGGATGGGCGGGTTTTGCGATTTGCACTGGAGTGTGAACCCCCATTGGATTCCGAAATTCAAGTCACGTAAGCATGAGATTTGGAACGGCGTGAAGCCGTTCAGCGTAAACGACGAATGGTATTATCACATGCGCTTCGTGAAAGATCTCAAGGGAGTGACGCCGATCCTCACCGATGTGCCGCCGGCCTCAACGTTGAAGCGGCCGGATGGTGCGCGAAGTGGTAATCCCACCGTGCGCAAGGCGGTGGCCAACGGGGAGACGCAGCACGTGGCGTGGGCCTACGAGCGCACCGATGGCGGGCGCGGCTTTGGCTTCACCGGCGGGCACGTGCACATGAACTGGCAACACGACGACAACCGCAAGTTGATGCTCAACGCAATCCTTTGGTCGGCCAAAGTGAAGATTCCCAAGGACGGCGTGCCCTCCAAGACGCCAACCAAGGAAGAGATGCACGCAAACCTTGATTAACTCTCATGCAAAGCAAGGCAGGTACGGTTGACGCGTATTTGGCGGAACTGCCGGAGGATCGGCGGGAGGCGATTGAGGCGATCCGGAAGGTGATCCTGAAAAATTTGCCCAAGGGGTATGAGGAGGGGATGCTCTACGGGATGATTGGCTACTATGTGCCGCACTCGATTTATCCGGACGGCTACCACTGCACGCCGACCGACCCGCTGCCGTTTGCGAATCTGGCTTCGCAGAAAAACCACATGTCCTTTTACGGGATGGGTTTTTATGTCGACGAGGCGCAGGCCAAGTGGTTTGTGGAGGAGTGGAAAAAGACCGGCAAGAAACTCAATATGGGCAAGTCGTGTGTTCGTTTCAAAAAACTGGAGGACGTGCCGCTGGAGGTGATCGGCAAGGCGATCAAGAGGATGCCGGTGAAAAAATACATCCAGCTTTACGAGTCAATGTTGAAGGCCAACAGCGCCGGAAAGAAAGTCTCGAAGAAACGATCGGCCGCCAAGGCGAAGAAACGCTGAATGAGTTGGCTGCGACGGTTGGCGCTGATTGCGCTTTGCTTGGGGGTTGCGCTTGGCCAAGCGCGGGCAACTGAGACCAAGCGACCAAATGTGCTGTTCATCGCGATCGATGACCTGAACGACTGGGTGAGTTGTCTTGGCGGGCATCCGCAGGTGTCCACGCCAAATATCGATCGCTTGGCCAAGCGGGGCGTGCTGTTCACTAACGCCCATTGCCAGGCGCCCATCTGCAATCCGTCCCGGGTGAGCCTGTTGACCGGCGTACGGCCGTCCACCTCCGGCGTGTACGACCTGAATCAACCGCTCCGGAGTGCGCCGGCCCTCAAGGGTGCGGTGACGTTACCGGCCAACTTCAAGGCCGGCGGTTATCATGTGCTGGGGCGCGGGAAGATTTACCACGGAAAGCCTTATGCGGATGAGTGGCACGACTTTGAGGTGCGGCCCGATGCGCGAAACAAGCAGTTCAGGGTGAAGACAATTTCGAGGTTGCCAAAGATTCGCGTTCGCGACTTTGGCCCGATCGATTTGCCGGAGGAGCAGTTCGGCGACGTGATCAACGCCCAATGGGCGGCGGAGTCGTTGCAGCGGGATTTCGGGAAGCCTTTTTTCATGGCGGTGGGGATTCGGCTGCCACACGTGCCGCTCTATGCACCGCAAAAATATTTCGATCGACATCCGGTGAAGGGCGTGACGTTGCCACGCATCAGGCCGGATGACCTTGCCGACCTGCCGCCTGCGGGAATTGAGATCACGCGCTATATGGACAAGACGCCCCTCAACCATGAGGCCATTCTGAAAACCAAAAGCTGGCACGAGGCGGTGGCGGCTTATCTGGCCTGCACGGAGTTCGTCGATCGCTGCGTCGGGTTGATGCTGGATTCGCTCGACAAAAGTGCGCACGCGAACAACACGATCGTGGTGCTATGGTCGGATCACGGCTGGCATCTTGGGGAAAAACAGCTCTGGGCCAAGCGCTCGCTTTGGGAAGAGTCCACACGCGTGCCATTGATCCTCGCCGGCCCCGGCCTGGCCAAGGGGCAGTGCAGTCGGTCGGTTCAATTGCTTGATCTTTATCCCACGCTCGCGGAGTTGTGTCGTCTGGCCAAGCCGCCGCAGACGCTGGAGGGACATTCGCTGCTGCCGTTGCTCCGTCAGCCTAGCGCGTCCTGGGCGCACCCGGCTATCACCACATTTCATCGCAATGACCATACGGTGCGTAGCGAGCGCTGGCGCTACATCCGCTACGCCAATGGCGACGAGGAGTTGTACGATCACTCCTCGGATGCTGATGAGTGGCACAACCTGGCCAAGCGGCTAGAGTATCGCCCGGTCATCGCCGATCTCAAATCGCATTTGCCCAAGGTCAACGCACCGAACGCGCCGTCGCGGTGACGAGCGGCCAAGCGCCTGACAAAGCGGCTTGCGTTGGGCTCGCGCTGTCCGCGTGGCGATCCCGCTTTTGGCGGTTTTTCCCCAGTAAAAACGGTTTTCAATTTGGCAAAAGTCGGTACAACTCCTGCCAGGCACAACGGTTGCTGAATGATGCCCTGACACATTCGTAACATTGGCCGAATGTCTTTCGTACAAGGAGCCACAGAATTTTGCACATGAAGAAATCGTTTTTCAAACTGGCCATCGTCTGGTCGATACTGGCCGGGACGACCGGCGCGCTCGCCGAACAGGTGGTCGTGAACGAGGTGATGTACAACCCCAGGGCGGGTGAGCCGGAATGGATTGAGCTAGCCAACATCACCGCCACGCCGTTTGACATCGCGGACTGGAAACTGCGGGGCAGTGTCGAGATGAATTTTCCCGCGTTCGATGAGGCGGATGCCAGGGCGTCGTTCCTGGGGCACTGGCAGAAAATCATCCTGACGAGCATCGACGCCGGGGAGTTCCGAAAGCAGTTCGGTGTCCCGTCGAGCGTGAAGGTATTTGGGCCGTGGACGGGTAATTTGCCCAACGAGGGTGGCCGCATCACGATCAAGGACAAGAACGGTGTGCAGATGTGTACGCTTGGCTACAACGATCGCGGCCGCTGGCCGGTGGCGGCGGACGGCACCGGGCATACGATTGTGTTGAAGGATCAAAACCAGAGTGTTGATGACTGGAGGAACTGGACTTTCAGCAAGCGTTCCGGGGGAACGCCGGGGGGGGATCCCGTGGCCGGAGCCGAGACGCCGGTGGACAACCCTGAGGTGGACCTGAGTTCCGGCATCGTGCTGTTGGATTACGGCGATCGCTGGAAGTACAACGATCAAAACAAAAACCTCGGCACGGCCTGGCGGAAGAATGACTACGACGATGATTCATGGAAATCCGGCGGGGGATTGCTGGGTGTTGAGAACGCGGGACTGCCCGGCCCTGGGCTGAAGACCCGCATCAACAAGGGGAACCAACTGACCTATTACTTTCGCAAGGAGTTCACGTTCAACAGTGACCCGGAAGGTGTCACGCTGACGATCGACCAGATCGTGGACGACGGGGCGGTCTATTACCTGAACGGGGAGGAGGTTGGCCGCTCGCGTGTTAATGGTAACGTGAATTTCAACAAGACTTCGTCCGCGACGGTGGGCGATGCCAAAGAGGAAAAGGGTGTGG
>WTHH01000153.1 GCA_011523195.1 Verrucomicrobiales bacterium | reverse complement strand
ATCAACATGGTGCGCGCTGGTGAGGAGAGTGGTGCGCTGGAGCAGGTGCTGCGTCGGTTGGCGATTCACTTCGAGCGATTCGCCGAGGTGCAGTCGAAATTCATCTCGGCGATGATTTATCCGTTGATCGTCTGTTTTGTGGGCTTTGCGATCATCCTATTTTTCATGGTGTTCATGCTGCCGAAGTTTAAGGATATTTTTGATGACATGGGTGACGGGGCTGCATTGCCAATCTCAACGCAATTACTAATGAGTCTGGGAGAGTACGCGATCAGTCCGGTTTTTTGGGTTATTCTCGTCCTCGTGGGGTTGGCGGCGTTTGTGGTGTTTGTGCGGTACAAGGGCACGCCGCATGGTCGACGAAAATTGGATGACATGAAGATGCGCGCGTGGGTGGTCGGCAAGGTGGTGCGCATGAATCTCTTCGGTCAATTCGCGCGGACATTGTCCACGCTGCTAACCAACGGTGTGCCGGTGCTCACGGCGTTGAGGATCACCTCGGACGTGGTGCCAAACGTGATCATTAAGGACGCCATCATTACGACTCGCGAAGCAGTGACTGATGGTAAGTCGATCGCCGAGCCGCTGGCCCGCAGCGGGTTGTTCCCAAAGTTGCTGATCGACCTCGTGCGGATCGGCGAGGAAACCGGTGACGTGCCCGGGGCACTCGACAACGTTGCCACCACTTACGAGAAAAACATGGAGCAGGAGCTGCGTGTGATGACGAACCTGATTGAGCCGGCGATGATTATTTTCATGGCGGTCGGCGTGGGCGGGTTGTTGTTCAGCATTTTGCAGGCGCTCTTCGCGATCACCCAGCGAATGTCCGTTTGATGTTTTCAGCTCAAAAACCAACATTTAAAAAGGAAAAATCGGCGTTCACGCTGATTGAGCTGATGGTGGTGATGGGGCTGATCATGATCGTGATGACCCTTGGCATCCCGAGGTTGGTTCAGCACAACGAGACTCCGCTTGGTGGCAGTATTTCCGCTGTGATGGATGCTTGCGCTTCGGCCCGCAGCAAGGCGATTCTCAGTGGTAAACCGATGAAAATGATCGTTGATGCGAGTAATTACAGCGTCACAGTGGGAGCGGGGGCACCCAAGCCAAAGGTCGTGTCGGAGATTTCTGGCCAGGGGCCAACCGTTGATCAATCCCCTGATGAAGAACCTGCAGAGGAACCGAAGCCGGCTTCTTCGACTGGCCCGGCTTTTTCGGGAAAGATTCATGAGGATGTGGGCGTCACTTTTTTGGCTGTCAACTTTCTGCCGCGCGAGGATGAGGGAAGGGCTGAGGTGACATTTCACCCGAATGGGACCAGCGACGAGTTCACCATCGGCATGATTCATGTCACCGGGGACAACGTGCAGCGGTTCGTGCAACTCGATTCCGTGACCGGCTTGGCCTATCTCAAGACTGAAGATGAAATTCAGAATCCCTAAAAAAGTCCACTTGGCCAAGCGCAGTGGCTTTTCACTGGTCGAGGTGACCGTGGCGATGGGGATTTTTTTCATGTGCATGTATTCGCTGATCGTTCTGACGATGAAGAATCTGGAAAATGCACGGCAGTTGCAGTTCGTAGAACCGGATGTGGGGTGGGTGGCTTCGGAGTTGTCACTGCTATCAGAGGTTGAGGAAGGCCCTGTTGACGGAAGCGGAGATTTTGGGGACCATTACCCCGGATGGAGTTGGCAGGGAGAGGTTGTTTACTACCCATTGCTGGAAACATTCGCTGGGATCGGGGAGGACATCGAGATGGAGGGGTTGTATCAAGTAAACATAGTAGTCAACGGCCCGGGAGAAAGTATGCACACCCACAGTGTGTTGATGTATCGAGGGCAGCAGGAAGGCAGTAACGGGGTTTCCCGATCGCGAACCGGCAGTTCGCGTTCGTCGTCCCGATCCCGCACGTCATCCTCGAGCCGATCCTCATCCGGACGCAACCGTGTGGATCTCCGTCGCGACAGATGAAGATGCAGTCCACATACAGTGAGCCCTTGGCCAAGAGGCGGGGCGTGATGGCGTTCACGTTGCTGGAGGTGTTGATCGCGCTGGCGATCTTCCTGATGTTAATCGTTGGGATTTACGCAAGTTGGACGCAAATCCATCGTGCCACGCGCGTTGGCCTGGAGGCGGCCGCGGAGAACCAGCGCAAACGTGTGGCGATGCGGGCCCTCGAGCAATCGCTTGGCTCGGTGAAGTATTTCCTCGCCAACGAGACCAACTATACGTTTATCGCTGAGTTCGACGGGAATTCTTATCTGAGTTTTGTGTCGCATCTTCCCGACACGTTCCCCCGGAGCGCAATTTTCCAACATCAACCTATTCGGCGTGTTCAGTTTTCCGTCAAGGAGGGGACGAACGGGTTGGCTCTCAATCTCCGCCAGCAGCCGATTCTTTATGAAGCGAACATCGATGATGATGAAAACCCTTTAAAGTTGGCTGACAGTTTGACGAGTTTTTACGTGGAATACCTGCCCGATGGCGACCCGGAGGAGGTTGAATGGCAGGATTACTGGGACCTGACGAATGATCTCCCCGTGATGGCGCGCGTCACTTTGACGTTCGGGTACGAACACCGAGGCGAGGAGTCGCACACGAAAATGATTTCGCTTGCGTCATCGCCGGTGCCGCCGGAATTTCAAATGGGCCGCCCTGAACCCGGAGGAGGTCGGGGATCCAGCATCGGGCCGGACGGTCGGCGGAGCGGTGGCGACCGGGGCAGCCGCTACCGGAGCGGCGATCGTCCGAGCTATCCGAGGGGCGAATCGAGCCGCCGCGGCTCCAGTAGAGGTGGTTCGAGTGGGCGCGGTCCTAGTCGTGTGCCGAGCAGAGGTGGTGGCAGCCGCACCGGCGGTGGAGGTGGAGGAGGTCGGGGAGGTTGATGATTCTCCGCTTGGCAAAGCGCAAAGGCGGAATCGCGATGGTAATCGTACTGGTTGTCATCGCAGCGCTGGTGGTGATTGCAACTGGGTTCGCATTCTCAATGGGAGTCGAGACCCGTTTGGTTCGC
>WTHH01000139.1 GCA_011523195.1 Verrucomicrobiales bacterium | reverse complement strand
TTCGTGAAATTGTTCCTCTTGGGGATGAGTCCAAATTGGAGAGCGTTGGAGGGTCCGTGCCGGGTTGCTTAGTATCATGCTGTGATAAACGGCGTATTCGAACAAAGCCTTGAGTGTGGTGATTTCGTGGTTTCTTTTCTTTGCAGAGGCATTCGTTCACCTTTGTACATCTCACTCCTCACAGTGAATGGGCAGGATTTTATCAATGGCTTTGCACCCGAAATATGAAGACAGTTTCTTAATGCAGGTTCTCCTGCGAAAGATGGTGGAAAGATTGTTGGTGCTCTCCTTGGTTTTGAGGCAACACAACGCGACTGGATTGAAGGGGAGTTTGGAGTCGCTGGAATTTGTTAACTTGGAGATGTCTCGCTGCAACTCGTTTAGTCTTATCTTAGCGAGTTGGAGGTCATTGGTTTTTAGGTTTCGGCGAAATTGCTTGCCTGAACACTTGATGAGGCTGTAGTAAGTGCCCGTCTTTGCGTGGCGGTAGAGGTTTTGGATCTTACCGACTTTGCGAAAAGTGGCTTTGTTTGTGGTCTTATTATTCACGAAAAGAGCCTACAGGTGACAAAACAGGGTGACAATAGCGTTGTTTGGCGCTTCTAAAAACCTACTTAAGTCACTCATAGACAGTAACTTTTGCCAGAGTAGCTCAGTGGTAGAGCAGAGGACTCATAAGCCTTTGGTCGCGTGTTCAAATCACGCCTCTGGCACCATCTTTTTTTCATTTGCTAAACATTCGAAGCAATTGTGCTTTCCATTAAAAGCATCTCCAAGGCCTACGCCGGGCGAACCCTTTTTTCGGATGCAAGTCTGCAAATCAATCGACGGGATCGAATCGGTGTGGTCGGACCGAATGGGGCCGGTAAGTCGACGCTATTTTCCATAATCTTACGTGAAACCTCCCCTGATTCGGGTGAGATCGCGCTGGAAAAAGGTTCGTGTGTGGGATTCCTGCCACAAGAAAGCGCACCTACTGGCAATGAAACCGTGCTTGAGTTGGCCTGTTCTTTTTCGACTGAATTCCTAATTGCGGCCAGGCGACTGGGGGCGCTTGGCCAAGCGCCAGATGGAGAACCAGCGGCAGAGGATTACGATGCATTTGAAAATGCCGGAGGTGGGCAATTGATCGCCAAGGCCCGACAAATACTCAGCGGGCTTGGTTTTAAGGAATCTGATTTTGAACGCTTGGCTAGGGAGTTGAGTGGCGGGTGGATCATGAGAGCGCACTTGGCCAGGTTGCTCGTGCAGGAACCGGATCTGCTCATGCTTGACGAGCCGACGAACCATCTCGACTTGCACTCTTTGCTTTGGTTGCAGAATTACCTCCAAAATTATCCCGGTGCCATCCTGTTGATTTCGCACGATCGTGAATTTTTAAATCGCCTGGTAAGGCATATTGTGGAACTTGAGAATGCCAGACTGACCCGTTACACCGGTGACTATGAACGGTATCTTGTCCAACGAGAGGCCAACGAAGCGCAATGGTTGGCCGCCTATGAAAATCAACAAAAGGAGATAGATCGGTTGATGCGTTTTGTTGACCGGTTTCGGGCCAAGAACACCAAGGCCACACAAGCGCAAAGCAAGCTCAAGCAGATTGAGCGAATGGAAAAAATTGAGGCTCCCCATATTTCCCGTAAACGGGTCCACTTCAGTTTTCCCCAACCGATTCGAAGCGGCCAGCGGATCATACGATTGGATAAAGTTTCCAAATCCTATGGCGATCTGGAAGTTTACAACTCACTTGATCTCGAGATTGAAAAAGGGAAACACATCGTTCTTGTTGGACCAAATGGCGCCGGGAAATCGACACTCCTGAAAATCCTGGCGGGGGTGCTTGAGTTTAACGGCGGAGAACGAGAACTTGGTCATAATGTGCAGAGCGGATATTTCGCCCAACACCGCACTGAAGTCCTTCAATCGAATCGGACCGTTCTTGAGGAGATGCTCGACACGTCGGCGCAGGTTACGGAGGAATCCGTTCGCACATTGCTCGGCTGCTTCCTTTTTAGTGAGGATGACGTATTCAAAAAAGTGGGTGTACTTAGTGGGGGCGAAAAAAGCCGACTTGCCATGGCTAAATTGCTTTTGAATCCGCCCAACTTTCTTCTTTTGGATGAGCCAACAACGCATCTGGACATGGCGAGCATCGATACGTTAATCGATGCACTTTCCCAGTACAGCGGAACGTTGGTGTTCATTAGTCACGATGTTCATTTCATCCGCAAGATTGCAAAACATGTCATCCACGTTGAAGGCGGCCGCCTTCGTCATTATCCGGGACCCTACCAATATTACCTCGATAAAACAGGACAGGATTCCGGTCGGTCAACAGAGGCCAGTTTGGAAAACGGGCAATCGCAAAAAAATGCACCGCCGGTAAAACGAGAAGATGCGAAGGCCCGTAAGCGAAGGGAGGCAGAGGAGAGGCAGGCTCTTTCTAAAAAACGAAAGACTAAACAAATTCTGATAGATCGCCTGGAGGCCAAGATCACCGAGTTGGAGGCTCGTCAGACAGAAATAACAACACTACTTGAGCAGCCAGATACCTATGCAAACGGAGGGCAGGCACAGGCTCTCAATCGCGAGTTGATGGAGTTAAACGAAGATCTTGAGCATCACAATCTCGAGTGGAGCCAAGCGGTGGATGCCCTCAACGCTATTGGCTAGCGCTTGGCCAAGCGCTTCCCCTGCCCTTGATGGCAACAATTTCCAACTGGCCTGATTGTAAATTAAAAAACTCTGTTTTGCCATCGCTTGGCCAAGCGACAATTAGCCCGGTCGCTTGTTCATTATTGCCAAGAACTTGAGTCGGAGCATTCTGGGAAAGGTATCCGGATCCCAAACGCACAATGCGTTTGGCCCCCAGTCCATCGCCGATTTTTAACCTCATTGTAGCTCCGACGCCTTCAGGATTCTGTTCATCCCCTTGCAGAATAACCCTTAGCCCGATGCGCATGGTTTGGTTTTTGAATAGTCGAGGGGTTGATCCGTTTTGTGCAACAAGCAGGTC
>WTHH01000064.1 GCA_011523195.1 Verrucomicrobiales bacterium | reverse complement strand
GTTCTCGGACGGAGCTTACCCTGCGGCTCGATGAAACCATCTCAGACCCGCAGCTCGAACATCTCAACAGCCAAGCCGTGCGGCGGGCCAAGCGGGAGCCGTTGCAGCACATTCTCGGCACAGTCTGTTTTTGCGGGTTGGAATTCCAAGTGACACCTTCCGTGCTCGTTCCCCGCCCGGAGACGGAGGAACTGACTGAGCTGGCCTTTGAAGCTGCAAAGACAATGCCCTGCCCTGTCATATACGACTTCGGAACCGGGAGCGGCTGCATTGCGGTCACCTTAGCCAAGCGCTTGACCAAGGCGAAAGTCATCGCCTCCGATATTTCCGATGAAGCAATCAGCTTGGCCAAGGCGAATGCTGAACAGCATGAGGTAATCAAGCGGGTGGAATTCCGGCAGGCGGACGGCTCGGCCTTGGCCGCAATTGAACAGGTTCAACTCATCGTATCGAACCCACCCTACATACCAACCTCTGAAATCGCAGTATTAGAGCCGGAAGTGCGGGATTATGATCCACGCTTGGCCTTGGATGGAGGACGTGACGGGCTCGAGTTTTACCGGATGCTCGCCCGGCTTGGCCAAGTGGCGCTGACTCCCGGTGGTTCATTGATAGCTGAATTTGGTGATGGGCAGGAGGATGAAATTGAATCCATCTTCCGTAAGGCCACCTGGCCAAACATTCGCTTCGCCAAGGATCTTTGCGGTAAACCGCGAATCGTGATTGCCTCCACCGGACAATGACGCAACACTAACGCCTCCCAACCGTATGGACTGTCTGGTAATTAAAGGAGGCACCCCGCTCAAGGGTGAAGTCAAAATCAGCGGAGCGAAAAACGCAGCGCTCCCCCTAATGGCCGCCACGCTGCTGACCGATCAGGAATGCGTGCTACGCAACCTGCCAAACCTGAGCGATGTCCGATTCATGTGTCGGATTTTGGAATCGCTCGGCGCCGAGGTAAAAACCGGCCGGGGAACGGTTCGCGTTCGCGCGAAGAAGATCGAGGGATTCGGTGACTACGATTTGATCCGTAAAATGCGCGGGTCCATCTGCATACTCGGGCCATTGATGGGTCGTTTTAACGAGGCCAAAGTATCGATGCCCGGTGGATGCGTCATCGGCGCGCGCCCGATTGATCTTCACTTGAAAGGCATGCGCGACCTCGGTGCAAAAGTTCGAGTGAATGCGGGCTATGTCCACGCAAAGGCCGACCGCTTGACCGGCGGTGAAAGTTTTCTGGGCGGCCGTTGCGGCCCAACCGTTCTCGGAACTGCCAACCTGATGATGGCCGCGACCCTTGCCCAAGGGACGACAATCATCCACAGCGCGGCGTGCGAGCCTGAAATCGAAGACTTGGCCAACTTCCTAATCGCCATGGGCGCCAAAATCACAGGCGCCGGCAGTCCGACTATTACCATTCAAGGGGTGCGGAAGCTGTGGGGTGCGGAACATCGTGTCATCCCGGATCGAATTGAAGCCGCCACTTACGCCCTTGCGGGAGCCGTCACCAACGGCGATGTCACCCTGAAAAGCTGCAACCCCGGCCATCTCAGCGCCGTTCTCGACAAAATGAGGGAATCCGGTATTCGGCTGGATGTCGGGCGAAATTCCATCCGGGTTAAGCCCTCCAAAAAACTAAGCTCGGTCGATATTACGACGATGCCACACGCCGGATTCCCAACGGATGTGCAGGCGCAAATGATGGTACTAATGCTGAAAACTCCGGGCATCAGCATCATCACCGAGAGAATATTTGAGTCCCGATTCATGCACGTAAATGAACTTTCCCGAATGGGCGCGGACATCTCCATCGAAGGGCCAAGCGCCATCGTGAAAGGTGGCCAACCGTTGAGTGGCGCGGATGTCATGGCCAGCGACCTACGGGCTTCCGCCGCGCTTGTGCTCGCCGGGCTTGCCGCAAAAGGCACCACCCGGGTCAATCGTGTTTACCACATCGACCGCGGCTACGAGGATATCGACGGTAAATTGCGAACGCTTGGCGCGCGCATCACTCGCGGGCCCGGGCAGTAACATGTCCACGGAAAGCAAACAGGTTACGCTTGCGCTTATTCAAGCCAAGGCAGACAGCGACCCAGCCACCAACCTCCAAGCTACCCTTTCCAAGGTCGAACAGTCTGCCGCAGATGGAGCGAATATCGTCTGCACGCAGGAACTCTTTGCCACTGAGTATTTCTGCCAGAGTGAAGACCACGACAACTTCCACCTGGCGGAATCGATTCCCGGAGCCACGACGGAAGCATTCCAGCGCTTGGCCAAGCGCTGTGGAATCGTGATCATTGTTTCCCTTTTCGAAAAACGCAGCGCCGGCTTGTATCACAATTCCGCAGCAGTCATCGATGCCGACGGATCGTTGCTTGGCATTTATCGAAAAATGCACATCCCGGACGACCCGCTGTATCACGAGAAATTCTATTTCACACCGGGCGACCTTGGGTTCCGCGCTTGGGACACCCGCTTCGGCAAAATCGGCGTGCTGATTTGCTGGGATCAATGGTACCCCGAGGCCGCGCGTCTCACCGCCATGCAGGGGGCGGAGCTTCTGTTTTACCCGACCGCCATCGGTTGGCATCCGTCGGAAAAAGAAAAGTATGGAGAGCAGCAGCGGGATGCGTGGCAGACGATTCAACGCAGCCACGCCGTGGCTAACGGATGCTTTGTCGCTTCAGTCAATCGTGTCGGACACGAGACTCCGGTCGGTGGCGACGGGATCGAATTTTGGGGAGGCAGTTTTGTCGCAGGAACTTCGGGTGAAATACTCTCCCAGGCAGGACTTGACGAATCAGTCTTGCTACTCGAGGTGGATTTGGGCATAGTAGACACCACTCGTACCCACTGGCCGTTTTTGCGCGATCGCCGTATCGACGCGTACAGTGGGTTAACAAGCGAATAATTCGTGGAACAAGAATAAAAAAATCGACGCCCAACCCCCTGGGTTGACGGCGCCAAGTGGATGGATGGGAGGCATGGTGTTTCATTCTCCGAAATCCAACGACCCAAAA
>WTHH01000335.1 GCA_011523195.1 Verrucomicrobiales bacterium | reverse complement strand
GCTTGGCCAAAATTCCCATTTTCTGGCCATTTTCGCCCATAAACAGGCCAAGCGCTTGGCCAAGCGGCCGGGCGCCACTATAGTCCCGCCCGCATGAAAACTCCACTATCATGGCTCGCAGCTGTCGTGGCCGCCCTCGCGCTTGCCCCGGCCAAGCCCTTGGCCAAGGCGGAAAAACAGCCCAACATCATCTTCTTCCTGTCAGATGACCACCGCTGGGATCGCTTGGGCAGTGCCGGGCATCCGTTTTTGAAAACGCCGACCCTCGACCGCTTGGCCAGGGAGGGCGTCCGGTTCAGCAATATGTTCGTGACCACCTCGATCTGCGCGGCCAGCCGGGCCACGATCCTGACCGGGCTGTACGAGAGGACCCACCAGTTCACCTTTCGCACCCGCCCGATCGACAGCCGGTTCAGCCAGGCGAGCTATCCAGTGCTGCTGCGCAAGGCCGGCTACAAGACCGGCTTCATCGGCAAGTTCGGAGTCAACGTGCAACAGAAGGATCGCGAGGCAATGTTCGACTCCTTCCAGCCTATCGGCCGGGCGCCTTTTTTCAAAAAACAACCGGACGGCTCACTCCGGCATGAGAGCGAACTGGCCGGCGACCGGGCGATCGAGTTTATCGACCAACACAAGGGCAGCGGCCCGTTTTGTCTCTCCGTGAGTTTTAACGCCGCTCACGCTGAGGATAGCGACAAGCGCCCCGGCATCGGGCACTTTCCTTGGCCCAAGGCGGTCGACGGACTATACGAGGACGTCCCGATCAAGGCGCCGCGCCTGTCCGATCCGAAGATTTTTGAGAGCCACCCTGAATTCATGAAAAAGTCGATGAACCGCATACGCTTTTTCTGGCGCTGGGATACCCCGGAAAAATACGCCACCAACCTCCGCGCCTACTACCGCATGATCACCGGCATTGATGGCGTCATCGGCCGAGTCGCGAAGCACTTGGAAAAAGCGGGCGTGGCCGACAACACCATCATCATCTTCTCCGGAGACAACGGCTATTACGAGGGGCAGCGAGGTTTTGCCGGCAAATGGTCGCACTACGAGGAGTCACTGCGCGTGCCGCTCATTATCTACGATCCCCGTGCCGACAAAAACCGTCGCGGCAAGGTCGCCAAGCCGATGGCGCTTAACACCGACATTGCCCCGACCATCCTTGGCTATGCCGGTGTGAAACTGCCCGGTCATTATCAGGGCCGAAGCCTGCGCCCGATCATGATTGGTGAAAAACCAAAGGACTGGCGCAGGGACACATTTTGTGAGCACCTCATGGAAAACGCCACCATACCCAAATGGGAAGGCGTCCGCAGTCGCCGCTATGTTTATGCAAGGTACTTTCAGCAAAAGCCGCAGTACGAGTACCTGCACGACCTGACGGAGGATCCGGATCAGTTGAAAAATCTGGCCGACGACCCCGAGTATGCCAAGGTACTCAAGCGCATGCGTAAACGCTGCGACGAATTGCGTGATGAGTACGGCGGCGAATACGATCCGTCACTCGTTGCCAAGTATGTCGCCGAACAGCAGCGAAAACGCGCTGAGGCTCAGGCCAAGCGCAAGGCCGCTCAGCAAAAAAAGAAGCAGCAGAAATAGTCTGCTGCTTCCGAAAATAGGTGGTTGGCCTGAGCTATTCCTTCATCGGGCCAATTAACTCGATAAAGTTTCCGTCAGGGTCACGGTAGACGGTGAGGTAATTGCTGCCGCCGAGTTTTGACGGCGTCTTGCCCAGCATCTTCACGCCGGCCTTCTTGGCGCGTTCCACGGCAGCGTCCATGTCGTTTACAAAGATCGTGAGGTAGCTGAACCCCAGCGAGGAGTGAATGAATTTTTGATCGGTCTTCCTTCCGGGGGCATCGGGGAAGGCCATTATCTTTAAGCTGGAGCCGTTTTTCCCATCGTTCAAAACGAAACGCCGCACGGTTATCGGTTGGTTGTCTGCCAAGCCAAACTCTGCTGTACGCTCGCCCGACACACTGAACCCTTTGACCTCAGTCAGTCCGATGACCTCGGTATAAAACTTGGCAGCCTTGTTCAGGTCGGAGACCACAATCCCAAGGTCCACCGTCACCTTGGAGAAAACCGGCTTATCCTCAGCCTGAACAGGAAAAACCGGCACCAAGGAAAGTGCCACAGCGAAAACCACTCCACGAAAATGAAAAAGAGAATCCATGTGCGAGAGAGTAGAGAACCCGTCCTGCGAGGCAAGCGAAACCAATTATCGTGGCTTGTTTCAAACGTCGGGCTTGATGTAACCTGCCGTTTGGCTTTGTCGTATGAATGGGTAGCTTTTTGCCTGGTATGAAATCTTTTCGACAACCGTTTTGGATGACCGCCCTTGTGGCGGCGCTTTGCGCTTGGCCAAGCGCCGTCGCCGCTGCACAGCCAGTGCTCACCGACGTGAAGGGCAAGCAACACGCCCCGTTCAGGTCGGAGAAAACCAAGGCCGTGGTTTTTGTTTTCATGCTGCGTGACTGCCCCGTGTCAAACGTCTACGCGCCGGAGTTGACCCGCATCCACAAGGAATACTCGGCCAAGGGTGTGGCGCTTTACCTCGTGCACCCAGACAGGGACACCAACGCCAAGTCCGCCATCGCTCACGCTAAGGAGTACAAGTTGATCGCGCCGGTGGTGCTGGATCACGATCATAAACTCACGCGCCTAGCCGAGGCGGAGGTCACCCCGGAGGCGGCTGTGTTCGATGCCAAGGGGCGCTTGGTTTATCGTGGGCGTATCGATAATCTCTACGCCGGTTTCGGCAAAAAACGTTTTAAACCGACCAAGCGCGATCTGCGCGACACGCTCGATGCGATGCTCGCCGGCGAGCGCTTGGCCAAGCGGACTACCGAGGCGGTGGGCTGCTACATCGATTTTTCCAATGACAAAAACAAAGACAAGTAAACTGCTGTTCGCTGGATGGGCGTTGGCGGGAGTGGCCCTGCTACCGAGTACAGCCGAGGCTGCGGCCAAGGCCAAGCCAACATTCACCGAGGATGTTGCCTCGATCATTTTCAACAACT
>WTHH01000542.1 GCA_011523195.1 Verrucomicrobiales bacterium | reverse complement strand
ACGCCGGCCCCATCTCGACCAGTGCATTTTGGATGAGTTGTCTCTCGTCTTTCTCCGCTTGGCCAAGCGCAGCGATGAGTCCGGGGACAGCTGCGGCAGAGTCATCGCCCATGCGGCCAAGTAGGTCGATGGCCTGTTCGCGCTTGGCCGGGTCATCCGCAGACAACCGCTCGACCAGGTGCGGCACGGCTGCACGGCCGTCAGGGCGCAGACTTAGGATGCCGCTGAGGGCTTCCTGCCGCAGGTCAGACTCTGTTGAGTCCAGCTCCGCCAGAATTAATGGGAGCATTTTTTTTCCGTCGAAGCCGATTCGGTTCAAGGCATTCAACCCGGCGACCTTTGCCCCGGTGTCTGGTTCGTTGGCCAAGCGCTTGGCCAAGTGCATCGCCGGGCGTGAGTTCGCCTGAACCCAAATAATGGCTCCGGCGGTGGCAGCGCGCACTTTGGCACTTTCTGCCGAAATGCCCTGCATGATTTGCGGATAGGCAGCTTGGCCAATCCGGCCAAGCGCGGAGCCGGCCGCAGTGCGTACGCTACTTGATTCATCCGCCAGCAGGCCGAAGAGCCGGGGAGCTGCCTCACGTGAGGAGGAGCCAAGGTTGCCCAGCACTCTGGCTGCGCCCAGGCGAACGGAGCTATCCTCCGAACCAAGCGCTCCGGTGAGTTGGGGCACGGCCTGTGGCCCGATTTGCGTGAGTGCATGGACGATCCGCACATGGATCTGATCCTTGTAACGGCGGCTGCTTCGCTTGAGGCGCTTAATTAGTTCCGGGGTGGCCTCATAGGCGGCAGGTCCGATTTTCGCAAGCGCGGTTGCGGACCAAAAGAAGACTTGTTCCTCGTCGTCGTCGAGCCCCTTGACGAGAGCGGGGACGGCGGCCTTTGCGTCCGGGCCGAGCAGTGCGAGGGAGCGGGCGGCCTCACGGCGCTTGACCTTGTCGCCGCTGTCGAGTTCCGCAATCAAGTCCTCAACCTCCCCGGCACCGGCCAAAAGGCCGCCAATGAGCAGGACGGAAACGGTGTAGAAAAACTTCATGCGCGAAAAAAATCCCGCCAGTGGCGGGATGTAAATTCGTTCTGCAAGCACCGGCTCAGGACAGGAACGGGAGGTGGCCTGTGCTGTCGTTGAAAGTATCCGTTGTGGCACCCATCTGGTTGAGCATGGTGACGAACAGATTGTTCAATGGTGTATCCTCCGAGTACTGGATGTGACGACCGGGACGAACCAGACCACCACCGCGTCCAGCCAACAGGATGGGCAGGTTTTCGTTGTTGTGCTTGTTGCCGTCGCTGATGCCACTGCCGTAAACGATCATGGTATTGTCGAGCAACGAGCCGTCGCCTTCAGGAGTCGATTTCATTTTCTGAAGGATGTACGAGAGTTGCTGGACGTGGAACGTGTTGATCTTTGAAATTTTCTCCAGCTTCGCGCGGTCGTTCTGGTGATGCGACAGCGAGTGGTGGCCCTCGTTCACGCCAATCTGGCGGTAGCTGCGGTTCGAGCCGGCGTTGGCCAGCATGAAGGTGGAAACCCGGGTGACATCAGTCTGGAACGCAAGAATCATCATGTCGCCCATCAGGCGGATGTGATCCTCGTAACTGCGCGGAACCCCTTCCGGTTTCTCAAGGCCGGCGAGGACGTTGGGGCGCAGGGAGCTTTCACCCTCGGCACGCTCGATACGCTGCTCGATCTCGCGAACCGCAGTGAGGTATTCGTCCAGTTTCATGCGGTCGTTGCCGCTGACTTTTCCTGAGAGAGACTTGGCATCCTCCAGCACGAAATCCAAAATACTTTTCCTGTAACGCTGGCGCTTGGCCAGGCTCTCGTTGCGTTGCCCCTTCGAGTCGTTGCCGAAGAGCCGCTCGAAAACCAGTCGTGGGTTGGTCTCCTTGGCCATCGGCGTGGTGGCGTCGCGCCACGAGATGTTATTGGAATAGGCGCAGCTATAGCCGGAGTCGCATTTGCCGGACTGCCGCCCCGGCTCTGTTCCTAGCTCCAGCGAGGCAAACCGGGTTTTGTGCCCGATTTTCTTCGCGGCAAATTGATCCACGGAAACCCCGGCGCGAATCTCGGAGCCCTGACTCTTAAGCGGCTGCACGCCGGTCAGGTACACCCCGGCACAACGGGCATGATCCCCGGCTCCGTCGCCGTTGGCACGGCCCTTGTCCTGGGTCAATCCGCTGAGAACGGTGATGTCTCGCTTGACCGGTGAGAGTGGCTTGAGGATGCGCGGCAAATCGTAGTGGGCACCTGTAGCCGTTGGCTTCCACTCCTGAAGGTGGACGCCGTTTGGTACAAACATGAACGCCATGCGAACCGGCGGCTGCGTCGTGGCGCTGGCCAATGCCTTCACCGGGGACATGCTCTCCAGCATTGGCAGTGACACCGCTGCCCCGAGTCCTTTCAAAAAGGTTCTCCTATGAATGTGACTTTTACTCATCTTCCTCTCTTTGCAAGTTGCTAAACCGGAATGGCTTGCTGTTTACCACGCCACCTAGCAGCGCGGAAAACCTGAAATCGTTTGCCTTCAATTGCCGGCAGATTTCATCGACCGCGCATTTGTCAAAATACTCCAATCCGCGGCCAAGGGCGAAAGTTAGCAGATTTTCGCTAAGTGTGCGAATAAAAGTTTCGCGGGATTTTAGCACATTTTTGAGTCCATCCGGGCCGTTGATTGCCTCACCGGTGGGCAGTTCACCGGAGGGGTCGATCGGGAATTTGCCGTCCACATCCCGCCAAGCGCCGATGCCGTCGAAGTTCTCCAGTGCAAAGCCAAGCGGATCCATCTTTGAATGACATGTGGCACACTCTGTTTTCTCGCGGTGCTTTTCCAGTCGCTCACGAAGCGAGCCGCTGGTGATCGCCTCCTCGTTTTCCTCCAGCTCCTCGACGTCAGGCGGCGGCGGCGGCGGCGGTGTGCCGAGTATTTGCTCGAGAATCCACTTGCCACGCATCACGGGAGAGGTGCGGGTGGGATTGGAGGTGATTGTCAGGATGCTGGCATGGGTCAGAATGCCACCGCGGCCGCTGCCCTTGGCCAGGCTCACCCGCTGGAATTCAGTGCCCTTCACATCATCAATGCCGTAATGCTTGGCCAAGCGCTCGTTGAGGTAGGTGAAGTCGGAATCGATCAATTCCAGCACGCTCCGGTCCTCGCGCATCAACGCGCCAAAAAACATTTCTGTCTCCCGCTTCATCGCCTGGCGGAGTGAGTCGTCGAATGTGGGGAAGTTGGTGGGATCCGGCGTGACGCCGTTGAGGTTGCGAATCTGCAGCCACTGCCCGGCAAAATTTTCAATCAACGCATCAGATTTAGGGTCGGCGATCATCCGGCGAATCTGCGCCTGCATCACGTCCGGCTTGGAAAGCTCACCGCGCTTGGCCAAGCGCCGGAGTTCGGCGTCCGGCATGCTACTCCAGATGAAATAGGAAAGCCGTGAAGCCAGCTCCCAGTCGGTCAACTCACGGATTGGCTCGTCGCCGCTTGGCCGCGTGTCCAGTTCCCAGCGGAATAAAAAGTGGGGTGAAACCAGAATGGCTTGAACGGCCAACTGCATGCCCTGCTCAAACGACCCGCCGTCAGCCAGTGACATATCGACGAACGACAGCAGCCGGTTGATTTCCTTTTCTGATACCGGGCGGCGGAACGCCTTTTCCGCAAATTGGTTCAGCGACTCCCTTGCGACATCGCGTATCTCCGTCGCATTCGGCTGGCGGACGATCACGCGCCGGTGTGATTCCGGCAGCTTCGGCTGGGGCGCATCCAGCGGGCCGATCATTTTTGTACCACGAACAAACAGGTTGCGATCGCCACGAAGCGCCGGGTCGGGCGAATCGTTGTTCACGTAATTGTTCATGTAGGCAATGGAGATGCGGTGGTTCCCCCTGCCCGGCTTGAGCTTTAGAATGAAGTTGTGTCGCTTTTCCTCGGTGATCTTTACCTCGAAGGTCTTCACTGGTTCGCCATTGAGCGTCACCTGCAGCTTGGGCAGTTCCGGCCCGGCAAGCGTCGCGTAGGCGTCAATTTGCAACAGGTATTCGCCGTCTGTCCGAAACGGGTAGCGAATATCGATGCTGCCCTCTCGGAACAGACCCCATAGATTGTCGTTCTCCAGCCGAACAGCACCGTCGTCACTACGCGTTCCCCAGCGCTTGGTGCGGATGGCGTCCTCGGGCGGATAGGGTGGGATGTCGCTTCGGATTGCCTGCGCCGTGATCTCCTCGGCGGCGCGCAGGTATTTTTCCATCAGGATCGGCGACATCGATAGGACGTCGCCGATGTTGTCGTAGCCGTATCCGACCTCGTCGTTGGGGAAATCCGCAGCCGGTTGATAGTCCACGCCGAACAGGTCGCGAACGGTGTTGTTGTATTCATTGCGATTGAGCCGGCGCAACGTGACGCGGCCTGGGTTCACCGGCACATTTGGGTTGGAGCAGTCGAACTTAGCCAGCTCCTTGTCAATGAATTCCGTCAGCAAAATTCGCTGATCTTCAGTCGGATGTTTTTTATTTTCCGGCGGCATCTCGCGGTGGCGCAGCACCTCACTGACGCGCTCCCACACCCTGCCGTCCTTGAAGAAATCCGGGTTGGCACCAAAGGCCTCGAGGTTTAGCTCCGCCTTGGCCCGCTTGTTGCCGTGGCAGCCAAAGCAGATGTCCTTCATGAGCGGATAAATATCCCGCTCAAACTCTGCCTGACTGGTTGGCACAACGCTTGGCTGGGATTCCTCCGCTTGGCCAAGCGCTTGACCAAGGCATCCCGCCATGAATAAAAATGTGATTCTGTAAAGTCTCGAACCCATCGCGACGGCGAAAAGTAGCCCAGAAAGAACGATTTTGCACGCCCGTATATTCAAACTGGGGACCGCAGAATGGTGTTAATTTTGAGAAATCAGCGAGGAAGTGTTTCCGGCAAGTCAGCGATGACGTAGGCCATCACGGCCATGGCGGCGACGCATTGATTGAACTCACCAACATCAAGTTTGTCCATCGTGTCGGCATCGGTGTGGTGATACCAAAAATATTTTTCCCGATCGACCTCGAGGTGCATCACCGGCACGCCGCCGCGCACGAGCTTGAGGACGTCGGCTCCACGGCAGCCTTTGTCGATGCGACCAGCGTTGATGGGGTTGAGTAATTTGCCGACCCCCTGAATGATCTCCATGCCGCGCCCGCTGCCGAGGAAGCCAAACCCGGTAGGTTTGAACACGCCGGAATCTGACTCGATCGCCAGCGTGTGTTTGGCCAGTGCCGCCTCATGCCGCTGGGCGTATTGCAGCGCACCCTGAATGCCGTTCTCCTCATTTGTCCAAAGAACAATGCGCACGGTGCGCCTTGGCTTGAGGCCGAGCTTGAGCATCAGACGCGCAGCTTCCCATGCGGCGAGACAACCGCCGCCGTCGTCCATCGCGCCCTGCCCGATGTCCCATGAGTCGATGTGGCCGCTGACGATCACGATCTCCTCCGGTTTTTCCCAGCCGGGAATTTCAGCAATGACGTTTCGCGAAATGCCGTCTGGCAGCATGTGAGCCTCCATCTTCAGCCGCACGGTGATCTTTTCTCCACGCGCTGCCATCCGGGTTAGCATGTTTGCATCCTCAAGTGACAGGGCCGCATGGGGGATTTTTTTGACACCATTGGCGTACGACATGCCGCCGGTGTGAGGGGTCTGCATCGAGAACGGGCCAACCGAGCGGATCAGGCTGGCCACGGCACCGGCGCGTGCTGCCTGTATCGCGCCCTGCGTGCGGACAATCACCGTCTCGCGGTATTCGGTGAAGGGAACGTTGAAGAGGACAATTTTACCCTTGGCCTCGGCGGCTCTTTTTTTCAGGTCATCAAATCCGCTTACCACCAGCACCTCTGCCGTGATGCCCTCCTTTGGCGTACCGATGCTGCCGCCCAAGCCAAGCATCGGCAGCTTGCGATGACGCGGAGCGGTCATCTCGGCCGATTCCTTGCCGCGAACCCAGCGCGGCACGCGGACCGCCTCGCCCCGGACATTTTTGAAGCCGTCCTTTTTCATCTCGGCAAGACACCAGTCGATGGCGTCCTCGAGATTCTTGGAACCGGTGAAGCGCGGCCCAAACGTGTCGCACATCGTGGCCAAGCGCGTAAAACCAAACACACTGTTGGTCGCTGCGTGAGTTAGTCGCTGGGCTTCTGGTTGATACTCCGCCGGGGAATCCCCCGCAGCAGACGCGCTAGTTGGAACAACTCCTAGTGCAGTTAAGAGAAAAAGTTTTGTAACATTCACTCGCTTATTATTTAGAAGGCCGCACAGGCTGGAGCCAGGCGCGTTCGAATTCGCCGGCGACGTAAGGGTTGGCCTTCTTTTTCGACGACGTGACCTCGGCGCGGACGTACAACTCGTCACCCTTGAAGTTGTAGCTTGGCTCCAGAGACTGCGCTTGGCCAAGGGTCACGCCGATGCCGGCATCGCTTGGCTCGGTCGAGTTGCGCTTGGCTTTATCCGGGCTGCTTTTGAAATTCTTTCGCGTACCGATGAAACGGGTGGTGTATGTCACGCCGTCTTCAGGTTTGATTTTAAACGAAAACACCCTGCCGTTGCTCTTAATTTCTGAAATGGTAATTCCACTTGAGGAGTAAAAGTCACCCTTTTCCATCGATGAAATGATGTTGGCCGGGGAGAGCGACTTGGCCTTGACCATCACCCAGCCGCGGCCGGTGTTGCTCTTGCCGATGGCCAGTTGGTGGTAGTTGTGGGAATCATCCGTGGCCAAGCCGAAAAGCAGTGGCAGCTTGTACACGCCGGTGCGGTAGGCATTGATGATGTCCCACATTTGGCTGGTGCTCAGGTGATCCTTGTCACCCTGGTTACGTACAGACGGATGCCCGTTGTAGACTTCGAAAAACCGTTCGCCCTTCAGCTCGATCATGTCGGTGGGCTTGAGTGCCCAGCCGAAGTTGGGGTGATTAATGTGGGGGAACATGGGCTGGCCTGTTTCCTTGCGCTGCTCCAGCACGGCGTTCACGTTGTTTTGCAGCACGGCGGCCGGGCTGGTGCCTCCACGTGGGGCGATGTGTTTTTTGAGGTTCGTCGCGTTGAGATGGATGGGCAGTCCCTGAAACCGGTCGGTGATCTCCTCCGACTGCATCAGCAGGAAACTGCCCGGCACACTCATCTTCGCCTGATACTCGGCGAAAGTCTTGAGCCGAACCTGTGGCGCCTTTTTCTCGACTTTGTGTTCCACCCAGTCGTCGCCAAACCGTTTGAGGTACTTTTCAAACGCCACGCGGCCGCCCGCGTTTTTCTCTACATGAATCCACCGTTGTCCCTCGGCGAGAATGTTGTGGTCGGAGATGCCGAGAAAATTGTAGTCGTTGCTGCGGTACCAGTCGGCGATCATCTCGGGATAGTCATCCCCGTCGCTCCAGAGCGAATGCGTGTGAAGGTTGCCCTTCCACCAACGCGGCTCCTCGGCGTGCGCAGTCAGGGGGATAAGTGTCAGGGCCAAACAAAGTTGAGTAATGGTTTTCATTGCGCTTGAGCGCCGAAAGTAAGACCGCCAATCGAGCGTGGCAAGGCTTAGAAATGAGACTTGGGAGCTCCCTTTAAAGGATCACTCGTTGGAATTAAAGACGCTGGCGTAGATGGCTTCCTTTGTTTTCCAAAGAAGCGACATGGTCATCGACAGGGGTACAAGGACGAAGGCCATGAAGAGCCACGGGCGCATCCCGAGGGCGAAGTCCAGCAGGCGCAAAAGAAACTCCGGCGGGTCGCTGATGAACGAAAGAAGAAACATGAAGCCGTACCCCACCGGGATCATCACCAGCAGGGCGCGGTTCATTTTTGAGAACAATTGTGACTCAAGCCGAAGTGTTTCGTCCGGCAACATGGCGCCCAGACGGGCGAGCACCTTGTTGAGGGTCATGAGGTAGAAAATAAATGTCAGGGCGAGCAGTGAAACCAGGTAGCCGAAGTAGGCTTCGTCAGGGGCACGATGGTGCCAGTGGAGAAACGGTGCCAGCCCCAGGTTCACGATCCCCCAAAGCTTAGCTTGGCCAAGCGCTTGCTGCCAGATGCGTTCCTGCGGCTGAAATGGGGTGAGGATGTACAGCCCATACCAAAGCATGCCAAACGCCGCAGGCGGCAGGAGCAGGCCAATCGGGTAGGCGGCATCCGTCCAGTTGGAGATTCTGGACATGGTGGTGATCACAAGCGCGATCGGCAGTCCCCAAAAGAGGATCGACGAACCACGCGCCACCTTCGCGAGCGAGGGGAGCAGGTCAGCGGGTTGTGTCTCCGGTTCGTCCACGGTCAAAAGCTCAGGTAGGTTTGGTCGCGCAGGCCGTTGGAGTACTCGGCCAGCAGGCGCATGCCTTCCGATGGCTTGAGCCGGTCGTCCTGGATCGCTGAGTCGATCTGTTTTTTCACGCTTCGCACCAGTGCTTTTTCGTCGTACTGAACCATGTCGAGCACACTCGCGATTGAGGTGCCTTCGATCATCTCCTCGATGTAGTAGCCGTTTTCCTCGTCGGGATCGAGAAACACATGCACCTCGTTCACGCGGCCGAACAGGTTGTGCATGTCGCCCATGATGTCCTGATACGCGCCCATCAGGAAGAAACCGAGATGGTACGGCCCACCTCCAACCGAAGTTGGCAGGTGCAGCGGGAGGGTGTCGCGCTGGGCTTCCGGATCGATGAAATGATCGACCTGTCCATCGGAGTCGCAGGTGATGTCCACCAACCGCGCCTCGCGTTCCGGGGCACGTTCCAATCCCTGAAGCGGCACGATTGGGAATAACTGTTTCAACGCCCAGTGATCGATCAGTGACTGGAACACGGAGAAGTTGCAGAGGTACTGGTCTGATAGGTTTTCGTCCAACTGCCGAATCTCCTCCGGCACCATCGTGCGGTCGCCAAAATCCCGGACCACGGCCTGGCTAATCTCCCAGTACAACGACTCGACCTTGGCTTTGTCCTCCAGTTCGAGGATGCCGATGTTGAACATGCTTTGGGCGGCTTCCTTAATTTCCTTGGCATCGTGCCAGGCTTCCAGTTTACCGGAGGAATCGAGCCGGTCGCGCAGCTCGAGTAGTTCGCGGACGAAGTCGTGCTCCTTCTCCCCGTAGGTAATGTTCTCAAGCGTTCGGCCCTTGGTCACTCGCCCGAACGCCTCAACCACCAACACGCTGTGATGCGCGACTATCGCCCGCCCGCTCTCGCTGATAATTTCAGGGTGCGGCACGCCTTCGCCGTTGCTGACCTCGGCAACGTGGTACACAACGTCATTGGCGTACTCCTGCAGGGAGTAGTTTTTTGAACTGTCACTTTTTGACCGGCTGCCGTCGTAGTCGACCCCCAACCCGCCGCCGACGTCGAACCACCGAATCGGGAAGCCCATCTTGTACAACTTGGCGTAGTAGCGGGAGGCCTCCTGCACCGCTTTCTTGACGGTGAAAATGTCCGGCACCTGCGAGCCGATGTGAAAGTGCAGCAACTGAAAACAGTCGGCCAGCTCCGCCTTGGCCAAGCGCTTGACTAAGTCCAGCAGTTCCGCCGTGCCAAGGCCAAACTTGGCATTTTCCCCGCCGCTGGCCGCCCATTTGCCGTCGGCCTTGCTCCACAATTTCACGCGCACGCCGAGGATCGGTTTCACACCCATCGAGCGCGACACCGCCACGATCGGGTCCAACTCCTCAATTTTCTCGACCACCAACACGACGGTCTTTCCCATCTTTTGCCCCAGCAAAGCCATGCGGATGTACGCCTCGTCCTTGTAGCCATTGCAAATGATCAGCGAGCCGAGCTGCTCCTGCAGGGCGAGCGCGGCAAACAGTTCCGGCTTGCTGCCAACCTCGAGGCCGGTCTGGTGCGACTCGCCCGCGATCAGGATTTCCTCCACCACCTCGCGGAGCTGATTGACCTTGATCGGAAAAACGCCGCGATAACTCCCTCTGTACTCGTACTCCGAGATCGCCTTGGCGAAGGCGGCGTTGATCGTCTGCAAGCGGTGCCGGAGGATGTCCTGAAAGCGGATCAGCAGCGGAGTGCGGAGGTTGCGTTCGCGGGCTTCGTCGATGATATCCGTCAGGCGAATGGTTGCGCCGCCGTTGTCAGGGCGCGGCCGGGCCACCACCCTGCCCTCTTCGTCGATGTCAAAATAGCCAAGGCCCCAGCGGTCGATGTGGTACGTCCGCTTGGCTTCCTCGATGGACCAGTTGTCCGTTGTTGGACTGGAGGGGCTCCTGCTCATGGCATCCCGCAAGGGACGCGCACTATACGAGCGGCCGAAGCGAATTCAAACGAGAACCGCAGTCCGGCCCGTTCACCGGTCTTTCGCGTGCACCGAAATCACCACCGGCCGATGATCGGAGCCGTGGCCCCAGTTCGGAACGACCGGGATAGATGAGTTGGCCCGATCCAGCTCGCGCGCCATCCCCGGGCTCAGCATGATGTAGTCGATCCGCGAGTAGACATCCTCGACGCCATAAAAATGAGTCCACGAGATATCGCGTGGAAACCATTTGCTGTTTCTCAGGTTCGGCCCGCTATCGCCATTGCGCTCGCTGGGCCGGGTGTCGATGAGGCGGGAGTTGCCGCGACCGACGATCGCCTTGACCGGCTTGGAATTGTAGTAGTCGTTAAAATCCCCAAGCACGACGAGGTTGATTTCCGGGTTGGACTTCAGACGGGAATCGATGATGCGTCGCAACCGGTAGGCCTCCTGCAATCGCATCTCCGCTTGGTCGGCCTCGGGCACTTTTCGCTTCGACTTGAGGTGCGCGTTGATCAGCGAAAAGTCATAGCCGCGCACCGAGATTTGCACCTCGGCAAACCCCCGGCCGACATGCAGCCGCCGACCGTTGAGCAGGTAACTTTCGTTGTCGTGCTTCGTGATTTTCCTGAACGGATACCGGCTCAAATAAGCCACGTGAATCGCCGGGTCGAACGACTTCAAGTGCTCCACATACGGGAGGCTTAACCCCTTGGCCTTCAGGTCTTTCTGCAGCTTGGCCAAGGCCTTGGTCGTGCCGACTTCCTGCAGCGCGAGCACATCCGGCTTGGCCGCGAGGATGCTCTCGACCACCTTGGCTTGGGCCAGCTTGGTCTTGAGCGGCCGATTTTGGATGGGCGAGAGGATGTAATTCTCTATGTTGTACGAGGCCACACGGATCGGCGTCTGCGCTTGGCCAAGCGGGCCAAGCACGACCCCGAGCAGGAATGGGATGATGAGTCTTTTCACGATTTGGTTATTCAGCCATGATGATGAAAAAGTGGGCAGCAGACTTCGCGGGCGTGCTAAACGATCCGCTCCCACTGTCGAAGGTCAACCCTTCAGTCAGCGGTTTGTACGGGCCGTTCACAGCTTGGCTGCCAAGGACAGTGTAAGTCGCGGTCGGGGCCGTTTCCCAACTCAAACTCAGTTCGCCGCCGCTCACCTCGGCGAGAATGACGATGTCCGGCACCGGCAAAAACGGCTCCTCGGTGAACGGCGCGCCGCTTGGCCAAGTGCCCGGGGAGAAACCCTTTCCAGCGATGTTGCCGTGTGCCATGAACGGTGCGCTTGGCCCCGGGTGCCGGGTCAACGATCCATTGCCCGGTGTCTTGCCAAAATTGATCCGGTCAATGACGTAGCCGTCGGCGTTGCGCAGGGTGATGGTGTCGCCGCTGTTGTTCAAGCCAAGTCCACTGGTACTCTCCGTCGCCGGCAGCGCCTGCACGCCTTCACCCAGCACCGGCTCTGAGCCGGAGAGGCGGCCGCCGTAAACAATGAC
>WTHH01000140.1 GCA_011523195.1 Verrucomicrobiales bacterium | reverse complement strand
GGAGGCCTCGCTGGTGCCTTCGCGGTAACTCCATCCCGACCGGCCGGCAGCCAGTAACACCACCGGCTCGGACGGCTCAATCTGCATCCCGGCCGAGCGCCACGACCCGCCGAGGTCGTTGTCAAGCGACGGGTGAATCAACTCCATCGAACTGCCCGCGCCACTCGCCGCCGTGGGCCAAGGGAAACCGGAGTCGTAGTTAACGCGGTCCACCTGCTCGCCGGCGGCATTGCGCAGGGTCAACGTCTCTCCATTGGACAACCGCCCAATGTACGGGCCAAGCACAAGCTGTTTAGGTGTGCGAAATTCGGCACGGAGCTTGGCTGGATTCTCTGCGACAACCAGATAACCGCCCGGATTGAGCGCGGTGTTGGCCGCGAAGGTGAAATCGATGCCGTTGGAAAAATACCACCCGCCAAGGTGTTCCGTCCGGTCACCGGTATTGTGCAACTCGACAAACTCGACCGCCGCCGTCTTTGGATCGGCGTCGTAGTGAATCTCGTTGATGACAACGCCCGCAGCGACCGCGCTTGGCCAAGCGATGCCAAGCGCGGCGAAAAACTGGAGCGGACGAATCGGCATCCGCCTCGTTACGGGTTGAGGACGACTTCCAGTCTGAAGTAGCGTTGATCCCCTCCCGACGGCAACTCATGGGTCACCGCGCCAGCCTCCTGCGGGGCGAACTCAGCCAGAGGCCGCCACGCTTGGCCAAGCGCTTGGCTTGCGTGAATCGTGTACGAGCGCCCCTCCACCGCGGCAAAACCCAGCTGCAATCTGCCGTTGGCCAAGCGCGTCACATCGAGCACAAGGCTGCTGTCCGCGTCACGCGGATCGGTTCCAGCCGCGTACTCAGCCGCGTTGGCCAAGCCGTCGACATCGGCATCCTGCACACCATCGGCGGCATCGTTCGGATCAAGCGCGTGGGCGTCCTCCCATGCATCCGGCATGCCGTCGCGATCGGAATCAGTCTCCGTACCGGGCCGCATCCAGTTCGACGCATCGTTGGCGAAGCGATCCAAACTGATCCGCTGAATGGCCGACCCGCCCTCCTCCGGCATGGCCGGCCAGGGCGACGCAGCGCCGTACTTCACCTTCTCAACGAGAATGTATGGGACGAGCCCGATGTCCGGCGGCAACGTTTGCGGTGGATCAGGCCGATACAGCTGCAGGCTCTCACCCGCGTTGTTCAACTTACCGTCAAACGGGCCAAGCACGAGCGTGTTGGCATCGAGTTCGTACAGCTCGCGAAGCAACTCCGGCTCCACGGACCCGACGTAAACCGACTCACCCGACTTCAGGGCGAAGTCGGTAGGGAAAGTGAACTCGATGGCGTTGTCGAGTTTCCAACCGTTCGCCGGGTTCGCCGGGTCAAACAGCGGGACGGAGCCGACCGAGGTGTTGCTGAGCACCACGTACTCGGCATTGCCCTCTTCCGGTGCGTACATGATCTCGCTGATCACAATCGGCCCCACCAGCGGCCCGGTGTTGGGTGCACCCTTGCCGGCGCGGAATTCATTCAGCAAAGCAACATCCTGCCCAGCGCGGACATCACTGCCCAGCGAGTTGCTGGCCATCGCCACCAGCGGCCCGGTCGCGTTCGGATAACGACCAAGCGACACGCCGTTGGCCGCCGGGCCGAAATCCACCTTGTCGACAAACCGCAGCAGGTTGCCCTCGGCATCCGCCTGCGTCAGCCAGACATCATCCCCGCGGGCCGAGCTTAGCGAAAAGCCATTCTCACCGTTGTCCAGCAGGAACGCTTTTTCGTAGAATACGCGATAGCCGTTTGGCCCGATTGTTGTGCCGTCCGGGATGCGATATTTTTTCAGGTTGTTCGCGCTGTCGCTCAGGAACCACCCGGAAAGATCGACCTCAGCCTTTCCGTGATTGTGCAACTCGATCGCGTCCTCCTGCGGCGCATCGGAGTGGGTCAACACCTCGTTGATCACCACGGTCGGCACCGCCGTGACCGCGCCGCCGGGCGTGCCGTTGTAGGCGTTGCTCGAGTTCCAGTTCCGAGAATCATTCAGATCACCAAGCGGGTTGATCACCACGAGCGAACTGCCGTTGCCATCCGCCCTGCCCGGCCATGTGCCGCCGTCGTCGTAGTCCACCTCAAACACGAGGTCGCCATCAGCATCGACCGCCGCAATGGTTTCCCCGTTGTTCCGGAGACGCCCCTCGTATTGGCCATCGGCCAACAGGATTCCGGTCTTGCCGTAGCGCGACTGAAATGCGGCCCGGTTTTTTGCCACAACGATCCGTTCGCCCACGCCGAGAGTGACGTTGCCGAATTGGTACGTCACACCACGATCAATCTGTGCCCTGTTCAGGTTGATGTTCGCGGTACCGGCGTTGATCAGCTCAATGTATTCGTAGTCGTCGCCACCGATCGGGTTGTACATGATTTCACTGACGCTCAGGCTGCCCTTGAGAGGCGAGACAGCAGAAGGATCGATCAGGATCGCGTAGTCGAACCCCACCCGGATCGCCTGCACCTCCTCCGTGGCGACGAACATTCCGCCGTCGTAGGCCGGTGTGTTCGCGCCGAGTGTCTCGACATGCACTTCCTGCCACACGTCCTCGACTTTCCACTCGAAATGCAGCTTGTCACCATGCCGGATGATCCGCACGGCCATCTCCTCCTGTGCAATCGACTTGGTGTAAATCGACTCGGCGTTCCCCTTTGAGTCCACTTTTTTGACCGCCAAGCGAACGCCATCGTCAAACCCAATCGTGTAACGCGTCCGCTTGGTTCCCTTGCCAAGCAGCACCATTAGGCCGGAGTCGTAATCACCAAATTGACGGGAGACCAGACGCAGCTTGGTCTGCATCGCCCAGTCGGTTTTCTCCGGTAGTTTGCGGGATATGAACGGATAGGTCGAAAACGACTTGGCCAAGGGCTTGGCCGTATAGTCCAACACCTGCACCTCAAGCCAGCCCGGCACATCGTCCAGCGAATACCAAGTGTCCGGCGAAAAGTTCCCTCGCGGCCGAACATTGGCCAAACGCCAATAATCCTCCAACGCCGGCT
>WTHH01000402.1 GCA_011523195.1 Verrucomicrobiales bacterium | reverse complement strand
GAACAATGATGAAAACAAACGACGCCCACTCGCCTGGGTGACAGGCGCAAGTGGATTGATCGGAAGCCATGTCGTTCAATCTGCCGAATCCTACGCACCTAAATGGGAAATTCGGGGATTGTCCCGTAAGGATTTCGACCTGACAGATTTTCCGGAAACCCAGCGTCAATTTGAGCAGGATAACCCCGGATTGGTGATCCACTGCGCCGCGATGAGCGACCCGACCTCATGCGAATCCGAACCGGACAAGGCACGGTTCATCAACCGTGAATCCACTTTCTTCCTGTCGGGACTGGCTCAGGACATTCCGTTCGTCTTCTTTTCCACCGACCTCGTTTTCAACGGGAATCATGGTCAATACACCGAACAGGATGAACCCTCGCCACTGACCGTCTATGCGCGAACCAAGGCGGAAGCAGAGCAGTTGGTGCTGGCCAACCCGTTTCACACTGTGGTCCGCACTTCGCTGACCGCCGGCACATCACCGAGCGGAAGCCGGGGCATCGACGAGCAACTCATCTACCAATGGCAAAAGGGCAACTCACCGACTCTGTTCACTGACGAGTTTCGCTGCCCCATCCATGCCGATGCCACGGCGCGGGCCATATGGGAGTTGGTTCAAGCCAAGCAAACCGGGATTTATCATCTTGCGGGAGGAGAGCGCATGTCACGATATGAAATCGGACAGGCAATCGCCCGCACCCAATCGGGCTCAGAATGCTCGGTCACCCCGGGCAGCCTTCATGATTATCAGGGGCCGCCCCGTGCGGCGGATACCTCCCTAAATTGTGACAAAATCCAGAAAGTACTTTCGTTTCAAATTCCGAGTCTTGCGCAGTCACTGGCGCAGCGGGAACTACAGGTCGCATGAAGCCGTATCGTGGGCGGATCGCCCCCTCCCCTACCGGCTACCTGCACCTTGGCCATGCTCAGACTTTTTGGAGTGCAACACAACGAGCCAGGCGGGCCGAGGGTACACTAATTTACCGGACGGAAGATCTGGACCCGCAACGCTGTAGAGCAGAGTACAGCCAAGCAGCCATGGAAGATCTGAGATGGATTGGTATCGATTGGGACGAGGGACCGGAAAAAGGTGGTGACTATGGCCCTTATGTTCAAAGTCTGCGCACCGACCGTTATCGAGAGGTATTGGAGCTGTTGAAAATGCAACGCTTAGCCTACCCGTGTCGATGCTCTCGGAAGGATGTCATGGAGTCTGCAATTGCCCCGCACGAAACCGGAGACGAACCGATTTACGGCGGCACCTGCCGTCCTCCGCTTGGCCAAGCGCGGCGATTCGACCCAAGCAGTGAGGAACGGGTAAACTGGCGGTTTCGGTTACCAGAAATCGAGAATATCGAATTCCATGACGGCGGGTTTGGGTCACAGTCCTTCCGCACCAATTCAGACTTTGGCGACTTCGTGCTGTGGCGGCATGACGATATTCCCAGCTACCAACTTGCCGTCGTCGTAGACGATCATGACATGAAAATCACCGAAGTCGTCCGCGGTGCCGATTTGCTCAAATGCACTGCCCGGCAGATTCTGCTCTACCACGCGCTTGGCTGGGATACTCCGGATTTTTTCCACTGCCCATTGGTCACAGACGAAACTGGTGAGCGCTTGGCCAAGCGCACCGACGCCCTCAGCTTACGATCCATGAGGGAATCAGGGCAGACTCCGGAGGCTGTCCTTCGCCAATTTCAACACTGAATTTGCTGCTGAAAAGAGGTTGCGGAAACGCATCCAGCGATTGAGTATCCGGCCAAGGGGGTTCGTAACAACGCGTGCGATGAAATGTTTAACCATAACAATTTGCGTTTTGGCGCTGAGCTGCGGCTTTGCGTATTCAAGTCAGGCAGAAGCGATGACCACACCGTCACAGCGTTATGGCCAAGCGGACGCTACTGAGGCACCCAGCTTTAGACAACACATCATTCCCCTGCTCGGCGCACGAGGCTGCAACGGCCGCGAATGCCACGGTTCCTTTGCAGGCAAGGGCGATTTTCAGCTTTCACTGTTCGGCTACGATTTCGACAAGGATCACAAGGAATTGGTCTCGCAGGAAGAAGGTCCGCGCACCGACAAGGATGCTCCGGAGAACAGCCTGCTCCTGCTCAAGCCCACGATGCAGGAAAAGCACCGAGGCAAATTGCGTTTCAAAAAGAATAGCTGGGAATACAAGATCATCCTCAACTGGATTAAGAATGGAGCGAAGAACGACTCCAAGACGACCCCCGATTTCGACCGGCTCGAGGTCAGGCCAAGCGCACTCCACTTTTCCAAAACCGGCCAAACACAAAAACTTCAGGTGATCGTCCATTGGCAGGACGGTTCCTCCGAAGACATCACCGAGTTGACCCGGTTCCGCTCCAACGACGAAGCCATCGCCACTGTCGATGAGAACGGTGTGGTGACGATCACGGGCAAGGGAGACACGCATGTGATCGCGTTTTACGACAACGGAGTCCAGCCGGTTCCCGTGCTGCAGCCTGTCTCCGAACAAATTGGAGATGCCTTTCCGAATTTGGCGACCCCTACCAAGGTTGATCAATTGATTGTTGCCAAGCTTCGAAAACTTGGCGTCGTGCCGTCAGAGATTTGTTCCGACGAGGAATTCCTGCGCCGAGCGTCGCTGGACCTCACTGGCTCACTACCGTTACCCAGTGAAATCAGAGAGTTTCTCAGGAATAAATCGAAAACAAAACGCAGCGACAAAGTAGAGGAATTACTTGATCGCTCAGGCTATGCCGCCTGGTGGACAACCAAACTCAGCGACTTTACTGGCAACAATCCACAAAACCAAAACGACCCGGTTTTCCGGAACGACATGGCGCGTCAATGGTACGAGTGGATTTATCACCGGGTGAAAACCAACGCGCCCTACGACAAGATCGCCGAAGGACTCATCATGGCAACCAGCCGCGAAAAAGGTGAAGACTTTCTGCAGTTCGCCAAAGGCATGAGCCAGTATTTCAAAACAGAGAACCCGATGCCATTTCATACCCGCGAGTCAATGCCCTATTACTGGGCGAGGCGCAACGTCC
>WTHH01000218.1:1738-3048 GCA_011523195.1 Verrucomicrobiales bacterium | reverse complement strand
CTGCGGGAGAAGGGCATCGAGCCGTTTGCCAACAAGTTCACGCCGAACGAAACCTGCGCCGGTGCACGCGAAAACTACGAGGAAGGCCGCGAGTTCGCCCTGGCCGGGCGCATGACTGCTTTTCGCACGATGGGTAAGAGCATATTTCTGGACATCCGCGACGGCTCCGATCGCATGCAGGTTTACGCGCAGAAAAACGCCCTCGGCGAGGAGGCGTTCGAGGTGCTGAAGAAGCTCGATCTCGGCGATTTCCTCGGCGTGAAAGGGACGATGTTCACTACGCGCACGGAGGAGATCACGCTCAAGGCGGCGGAGTTCACCGTCGTTGGCAAGGCGCTGCGCCCCCTGCCGGCCAAGTGGCACGGCCTCTCCAACATCGAGACCCGTTACCGCCAGCGCTACCTCGACCTCGTCGCCAACCTCGATGTCAAGGACGTGTTCTACAAGCGCAGCGCGATCATCCGCGAGATTCGTGACTTCATGCACGAACGCGGCTTCATCGAGGTGGAGACGCCGACGATGCAGGCCATCCCCGGCGGCGCGGCGGCACAGCCGTTCATCACCCGGCACAACGCGCTGGGCTGCGACTTTTATTTGCGCATCGCGCTGGAGTTATATCTCAAGCGGCTGCTCGTCGGCGGGATGGATCGCGTGTTCGAGATCGGCCGCAACTACCGCAACGAGGGCATCTCTCCCCGGCACAACCCGGAGTTCACCATGCTCGAGGCGTACCAGGCGTTTGGCGATTACGAGACAATGATGGAACTGCTCGAGTCGATGATCACACGCGTGGCCGAGAAGGTGGTCGGCACACTCGTGATCGAGCACAAGGATGCCGAGGGGAATGTCACCCGCACCATCGACCTCTCCCGGCCGTGGCGCCGCGTGAAGTACAAGGATTTGATTCGGGAGAAAGGCGGTGACGACTGGTTCGACATCTCGCCCGACGAACGCCGCCAGCGCGCGATCGATCTCGGCGCGGAGATCGCCCCGGACTACGAGGATTTCGAGGTCACCAATGGCCTGTTCGAGAAACTGATTGAGCCGAGGTTAATTCAGCCAACATTCGTCACTCATTTGCCAAAGGAGCTGATCCCGCTGGCCAAGCTCTCGCCGGAAGATCCGACCACCATCGAGGTGTTCGAATGCTGCATCAACGGGCAGGAAATCGCCCCGGCCTACACCGAGCAAAACGATCCGGTCGCCCAGCGCGAGGCGTTGGTCAACCAGGCCGGCGAGGAGCAGCAAAAATTGGATGACGATTTCCTCACCGCCCTCGAGCACGGCATGCCCCCGGCCGGCGGCATCGG
>WTHH01000218.1:0-1638 GCA_011523195.1 Verrucomicrobiales bacterium | reverse complement strand
AGTGGTTAGGGGCTAGCTCCGCTTGGCCAAGCGCGGAACCCCGAAGGGGCGTTATGTGATAGCCCGGGGCGTCAGCCCCGTGGATCGAGTGAAAAAATCCACTAGCCCTGAAAGGGCGACACAAATCAATCACACCTACAGTCCGCTTGGGTTGGTGCCAGCTCGGCCTTGGCCTTGGGTAGCTGGGAGTCTTCCCCGAGCAGCAGCAGTAAATCCCCCTCATGCAACGTCTCCCCCGGGCCAGGGTTGACGATGCGTTCGCTGTCGCGCTCGATCCCGACGATGCTGACACCGGTGTTTGTGCGTAACTCCAGCGCCCCGATGACTTGCCCCGCCGCAGGACTGCCCTTAGCCAAGCGCACACTGTCAAGGTGCGCCGCCTCCAACAGGCTGGTCGGCAGCGCGTCCGCCTCGGACTCCGCCTGGCCAAGCTCGTGTGACTCTAGCGTTTCCTTGATCGCGATCTGGGCCCGAGCGTAGATGCGCACCAGAAACCGCCATTGCAACCAGGCGACCACCGCCAACACCACTGCGAGGGCCAGCATCACGCCAAGCGGCGGCAATAGCGCGGAGCTAAGCAGCAACACGCACAGGATCATCCCGGTTGTCCCGGCGATCAGACAGGCGTTGGCCACTACGGCGCGGAGCGACTGCGTGCGTTGGCCCGCCCGGTTGCGCTTTACCGTCGCCTCGGAGATGAGCATCCCAAGCGCCTGCAGTTTGCGCAGATTGGCGATCAGCATAGGCAACGACAACACCATCGCCGCACCCCAGAGCGCCGCACGCAGAGAGTCCGGTGTCAGTTTCCACTTAGTCAACCAAGCCGGCTCAAGCCGAGCGAGATACGCCGCGCCAAGGATCACCCCCGCCACCAGCGCCATGTTGACAGCCATCTGCAAAATCCACTTACGCGAGAGCTTCGACGCGAGGCTGTTCCATTGTCCGCCCTTGAACCGCTTCACCCAGTCCTTGTACAACGCCAGATAGCCGACCAACGGCTTGGGCGCACTTCTCAGGATGCCATCGGTCAACCCATCGGCACTGCGGATCCAGAGTGGCGTGAACAGTGTCGTGACCAACGCCACGCCGATGACGATCGGATAAAGGCTCGGATCGGTAACCCCCATCGTCAGGCCAAGCGTGGCGATGACGAACGAAAACTCGCCGATCTGCGACAGGCCGGTACCCACCCGCACTGCGGTTCGTAAATCATGCCCGGCCACCACCGTGCCGAAGGTATTACCCACCACCTGCCCGACGATCACCACCGCCGAGATGCCGAGGATCGGCACAAGATGTTCCCACAATAATAACGGTTCAACCAGCATGCCGATCGCCACGAAAAACACTGCAATGAACAAGTCGCGCACCGGCTCCACCAGCGACTCGATCCGGTGAATCTGCGACGACTCCGCCATCACCGCCCCGACGAGAAACGCCCCCAGTGCCACGCTGAAACCCAGCTTGGCCGCCACCAGCGACGTGCCAAAGCACAAACCCAACACCGCCACCAGCAGGCGCTCGTTACTCTCAAAACGCGCCACGAAATTCAAAAGCCGAGGCACCACCAGCAGCCCCAACACCAGAACCGTCACCAAAAAAACCAGCAGCTTACCGGTCGAGACCAGCATCGACTGC
>WTHH01000526.1 GCA_011523195.1 Verrucomicrobiales bacterium | reverse complement strand
GGCGGGGCGCGCGGGCTCACCCGGCGACCGGCGTGTTTCAGGCGCTTCGCATGGCAGTGAACGATGAGCTTGGGCAGGTGGAGCGCGGACTCGAGGCTGGTTGGTCGGTGCTGAAGCCGGGCGGCCGCATGGCGGTGATCACGTTTCACTCCGGCGAAGATCGCGCGGTGAAACAATTCAGCCGCGACCTAGCTAGACCGTACACGGTGCGGGGCGAGGTGGATCTGCCGGAGTTGCGTGAACAGCGCGAACCGCTGGCGAGGGAGTTGAGTCGTAAGGCAATCAAGCCAAGCGAGGCGGAGCTTGACCGGAATCCGCGGAGTCGCAGCGCGCAGTTGCGTGTGCTGGAAAAAATTTAAAAAATGGCGGCAAGAAATCGCAGGCGCGGAGAAGTTTCACTGAGCGTGGGCTCGTGGATCAAGGCGGTGACGTTGTGCCTATTGCTCGGCGGCACGGCGATGGGGTACGTGTGGCAGAAGTCGCAGATTCACCAACTCGGCACGGCGGTTCAAAAAAAGGAGGTGCGCCTCGATTTGTTGAAGGGGGAAAACGAGCGGTGGCGGCAGATGCGGGCGGAGATGCGCTCGACACAAAAACTTTATGAACGGGTCCGCAAGCTGGGGCTGGGGTTGACCATGCCGACGCCGGAGCAGGTGCTGAGACTTTCGGATTTGCCTCCAGAAGCCAAGGAGCTGGAGCCAAGTAAGCCAGGGGAATACCGCACGGTAAAACACACGCCGCGTAAAGGGCGGCCGTAACAGACATGAACCTGTTACCAGACTAACGTGGCACATATCCTATCCAACGCTCACCGCGGCAGGGTGATCCTGCTGGTCTCACTAATAACGGCCGGTTATGTGGGGCTAGGGGTTAGGTTGGTGGATATTCAAGTATACCAGCATGACAAGCATGCTGAGCATGCGCTGGATAACACCCGCCGGAAGGTGATTCACGCCTCCCGGCGGGGTGATATTTTGGACTCACGCGGCGCTGTGCTGGCGACGAGTCGCATCGCCAAGACGGTCTGCGCGGATCCGTCGCTCATCGGCACCAATCAACTGCTCGTTGCCCGGACGATTGCGCCGATCCTAGGATTGGACGTAAACGGGATGGCCAAGCGCATGCAGCGCCGGGTCTACACGGACGCAGCGGGGCGGCAGCGTGAAGACAAACACGTTGTGCTCAAGCGCAAGGTGTTGCTCGAGGATTGGCAGCGGATTACGAACGCGCTCGCGAATCTGGAATTCGGGGTGTCCGTAAAGACGTTGCCCCGCAAGGAGCGGCTAGCCTTGTACAACGTTAAGCATCGTTCGATTTTCAGCGAGCGCGTGGACTCACAGCTGCGGGTTTATCCGAGCGGAAATCTCGGGGCGCACGTGCTGGGGTTTGTTGGCGTGCGAGATTCCGGCAGTGCCAAGGTGCCGATGGAGGGGCTCGAGGGCAAGCATGGTGTGGAGATGATGCTGGACTCCGTGCTTGAGGGTGCACGCGGCTGGCGCGAGACGGAGACGGATCGCGGCCGGCGCGAGGTTGTGGCCTATCGTGGCTATGACATCAAGTCGCGTGACGGGATGAACGCCGTACTGACTTTGGACGCGAATATCCAGTACATCGCCGAGAGGGCACTGGAGAGACTTTGCGCCAAGCACACTCCGACGAGCGCGTGCGTGGTGGTGGTGAACCCGAACACCGGCGCGATTTTGGCGTTAGCCAATCGTCCTACATTCAATCCGAACAAGCCGGGTGAATCCACCGCAGCTAACCGCCGGAACCGCGTGGTCACGGACATGTTTGAGCCGGGATCGACTTTCAAGATCGTAGCGGTGTCAGGTGCGTTGAACGAGGGCGTGGTGCGATTGAATGACCGATTTAATTGCGAAAACGGGCGCTACTATTTTGCGGGCAAGGTGCTGCGGGACCACCACGGCTACGATCAGTTGACCGTCGAGGAGATCATCACCAAGTCGTCCAACATTGGCACGGCCAAGGTCGCGATGCGGATGGGAGGCGAGCGGTTGCACCGGTACATTTCTCAGCTCGGATTCGGTGCGAAAACTGGAGTGTCGTTGCCGGGCGAAATTAAGGGCCTGCTGCATCCGTACAAGAAATGGAACAAGCTCTCGATCTCGCGCATCCCGATGGGGCATGAAATCGCGGCGACCCCGATCCAGCTTACGATGGCGATGAGCGCCGTGGCCAATGGCGGCCGGCTAATGCGTCCCATGCTGGTGGAGAAATTGACGGATCGTGAAGGGAAACCTGTCGTTCAATACGAACCGGCCGAGGTTCGGAAAGTGATCCGCGACGAGGCGGCGGAGCAGATGGTCGAGGCGTTGATCACCGTGGTGTCTCCCAATGGTACGGCGCGACAGGCGTGGCTGGAGAATTATCTGGTGGCCGGAAAAACCGGCACGGCGCAAAAGCCTGCTAAAAATCGGCGCGGCTACGAGCCGGGTAAATACTTCGCCTCGTTCATCGGGTTTCTCCCGGCACGCAAACCGGAGCTGTGTATAGGGGTGTTTGTGGATGAACCCCACAACGGCTACTACGGCGGAGTCGTGGCGGGCCCGGCGTTTAAGGAGATCGCCGAAAAATCAGCCAACTATTTGGGCATCAAGACGTCGGTGCCGGTGAAATCGTTGGCGGAACCCAAGGCGGAACTGGCTCGGAGATGATGGAACCACGCACGCTCGAATTTATCGCCGCAAGCTGCCAGGGGCAGTTGGTTACCGGGGAACGCTCGGCGTGCGTGAGTCGTGTCTGCACGGACTCGCGTCTGGCCAAGCCGGGTGACCTGTTTGTAGCGATCAAGGGCGACCGGTATGACGGGCACGACTATGCCGGCCAAGCGCTTGGCCAAGGCGCAGTCGCGGCGCTGGTCAACCGTTCCCGGCTTGGCCAAGCGGAAGTGGCCCCGGCGATTTATGTCGACGAAACCCGCCAAGCGCTTGGCCAACTGGCTGCCCGCTACCGGCAGGACTTTGACACTCCGGTCATCCCCATCGGGGGATCCAACGGCAAGACCACGACGAAGGACATCTTAGCTACGCTGT
>WTHH01000531.1 GCA_011523195.1 Verrucomicrobiales bacterium | reverse complement strand
TAGCTAGACTGGTCAGCGCGGCATCCTTGGCCAAGCGCTTGGTCTTAGCAAAGGGTTTGCCGTCGAGATCACAAATCCAAGCGCGATCGCGGAAACCGACCACCAGCCGCCGATTAGCCACCGCGAGGCAGCGTGGCGTGTGATTGAACTCGATCTTGCGCACTAGTTCCCCGCTTGGCTTGAAGACGGCAACAGCCGAATCGCCGGCGACATAAACCAAGCCGTTGGCCACGGTCATGTCACGCGTTTGGCCAAGTCCGGTCGCACGCCAGCCATCGGGTTTCGGTTTGGCGGCATTGGCTTTGGCGCCGGTCTGCACTGCCACGCCGATCGCGGCGATGGACTGGGCGCCACGGCTGAAAAACTGGCGCCGCGAAGGATTAGGCTGACAGTCGCCGGTAGAGCAACCGCAGTCGGAAGAGGATTTTGACTTGTTTTCTGACATTGAAATATTGTGGATTTTCATAGACGGCTCAATCGTCAATCCGGTTACAGCTAATAGGATCAATCGGAAACGTCCCGCGATTTAGGCTTACAGGCAATAGTTGACAATCGGGCGGGTTCGTTGTGGCATCGGTGCCTCAACTTTTCTCCGGACTAATGAAGAAATTTAATGTTGGCGTGATCGGTTATGGCTGGGTGGCAGGGGCGCATATCGACTCGATTAACGGCACCTCCCAGGGGCAGGTCACGGCGGTTTACTCCTCGCGCAAGCAGGACTCCGCCGAACTCAGCGCAAAGCACGGTGGCGAAATCCAATGCCATACCGACCTAAAGCGAATGCTCGCCGATCCGTCGATCGACGTTGTCTCGGTCTGCAGTTATCCGTACCAGCACGCGAAACAGGTCATCGCCGCAGCCGCAGCCGGCAAGCACCTGATTATCGAGAAACCGCTCGCGCTCAACCTCAAGGATCTGCGTGCCATGCGCCGTGCCGTGGCCAAGGCCGGCGTGAAGGCGTGCGTTTGTTTCGAGTGCCGCTACTCGAGCCAGTTTCTCGCCACCAAGGCGGTCATCGACCGCGGGCTGCTGGGCGAAATTCACTACGGCGAGATCGACTATTACCACGGCATCGGCCCGTGGTACGGGCAGTTCCGCTGGAACACAAAGCGCAACGCCGGCCGCAGCAGCCTGCTCTCGGCCGGTTGCCACGCGCTCGACGCGCTGCTGCTCTGCATGGGCGGCGAGGTGAAGAGCGTCAGCAGTTACTCCACCGGCTCGAAAAACAGTGAATTCAAAAAATACGAGTACGACACGAGCAGCGTTACGATCCTGAAATTCAAGGACGGGCGGATCGGCAAGACGGCCTCGGTGATCGACTGCATCCAGCCGTACTATTTTCACACGCACCTCGTCGGCAGCGAGGGCAGTCTGTTGGACAACAAGTTTCACTCCACAAAACTCGGTGGCACCAACGCCCTCAACAAGGATCAGTGGAGCGAGCTCTCGATGCGGTTGCTCGATTCCGGCGACGTGAACGACCACCCTTACCAGACCCAGTTTGAGACGTTTTTCAATGCCCTCGCTAAGGGGAAGGACATGCCGTTGACCGATTTCGAAACAGCAGCTAAGTCGCACGAGGTCATCTTCGCGGCCGACCTTTCAGCCAAAAAAAACAAGCCGGTCAAACTCTCCGAGTTGCGTGCCTAAAGCCGCCGACAACGCCCATCGCGTGGCCATCGTCATCGCCGCGCACCCGGACGACATCGAGTTCATGATGGCCGGCACGCCTCTGTTGCTGCGCGAGGCCGGATGGGAAACACACTATCTCAACATATCGAGCGGCCACTGCGGCAGCGTCAGCCTCAGCGCGGAAGAGACGGAAGCCAAGCGACTCGCCGAAGAGCGGGAAGCCGCCGCCATTCTCGGCGCGACTTTTCATCCGCCATTCTCGCGTGACCTTGAGATTTTTTACGATGCCTCCCATCTGCGTCGACTGGCCTCGATCATTCGCGACGTCAACCCGTCGATCGTACTCACCCATTCGCCGCAGGATTATATGGAGGATCACACCAACACCTCCCGCCTCGCGGTGACGGCGGCATTTTCCCGCGGCATGCCCAATTTTGACGTGGAGCCGCCCCGCCCGCCGGTCGACAGCGAAGTCACCGTGTACCACGCCATGCCACACGGCCTGATGGATGAACTCCGCCGGCCGGTGCAGCCGGATTTGCTGATCGACACCACGGCGGTTTTCGAGACCAAGCGGCAGGCACTCGCGGCGCATCGCAGCCAGAAGGAATGGCTCGACGTCAGCCAGGGGATGAACTCGTACCTGAAGTCGATGGAGGAGATGTCGCGAACGCTTGGCCAAGCGGCCGGGAAAGAACACGCCGAGGGATGGCGACGTCACTCGCATCTTGGCTTCAGCGCCAGAGAGATGGATCCGCTTGGCCAAGCGCTTGGCCAAGGGCCGGACTAGGCGACCATATCGATCAGGCGTCGGTCATTTTCGTCGGCAACCTGCAGCAGCTTGGCCGCGATGGCGGATTCCTGCGCGGACTGAATACGCAGCTTGGCCGCCTCCACCGGCGGTGCGCTGACAGACTCCCGGAGGTGGCTGAGCGACGACTGGTAAAGATTTACTGCCGAGGGCAATAAGGAGGCAACTTGCATGACCGTGCCCAGTATCGGCACGACCCGCCGAAACTTGAGTCGTTTCTCCAGCCTTGGCCGGAGGCGACACAGCGGTAAACTGCCGGCGTGCTCGACACCGAATTACTCCCCGCCGCGGAAGCGGACTCAAAATGGCTGATGGTCGTGCTGCACGGACTCGGCGACAGCATGGAGGGCTACCGCTGGTTTCCCGGCATCATGGAAAACCCAAAGCTCAACTACCTGCTGGTCAACGCGCCGGACGACTACTACGGCGGCTTTTCGTGGTACGACATTTACGACAACCCCGCGCCGGGCGTGGAGCGCAGTCGCAACCTCCTTTTCGAGTTGCTGGATCAACAGCGCGAAGCCGGCTTTGCCACTGAGCACACCTTCTTGTTTGGGTTTTCGCAGGGCTGCCTGATGACGCTGGAGACCGGGCTGCGCTATCCGCATCGTTTCGCCGGGCTGGTCGG
>WTHH01000383.1 GCA_011523195.1 Verrucomicrobiales bacterium | reverse complement strand
GCCTGCCGGTGATCGTGGACATTTTCCCGCGCGTCAACGCCACCGGTTACTGGGGTGACTGTACCCGTACTGCGGTCAATGGCGAACCTTCGCCGAAGATCGTGCAAATGCACGCCGCCGTGGTGAAGGCCAAGGTGGAAGCCATCGCCGCGCTGCGGGTGGGAACCACCGGCGATGCTGTACATCAGGCCACGGTGGCATCGATCACCGGCAGTGGTTACGTGATGGGCCTGCCGCCAGAAGGAGCAGGTGGAGACTTTACCTCCATGCGGCATGGTACCGGCCACGGCATTGGGTTGGACGTGCATGAGCCGATCCTGTTGTCTGACGGTGGTGGTGAAATTCTGGCCAATGAGGTGTTTACCGTCGAGCCGGGGCTGTACTCGGCCAAGTATGGCGGTGTCCGGGTGGAAGACATGGTGGCCGTCACGGCCGCCGGGCCGGAGAACTTCAATCGTCTCCCCGACCACCTCGACTGGCGCTGAACTTGGCCAAGCGCTTGGCCAAGCGTGGATTTCGGCATTGAACCGGCGGCGCGGTTTCCGTAGGTTTTGCCCGCACGCAATTCTATCATGAGATTTGGCATCAATTCCTTCCTGTTTGTGTCGCCTTTCACGACGCAAAGCACTCGTCTTTTTTCCAAGTTCAAAAAATGGGGATTCGACACGGTTGAACTGCCCATTGAGGCACCGGAACACATCGACTCAGTTAAGGTCAAAAAAGCACTAGACCGCGCCGGCCTGGCCTGCGGATCGGTCTGTGCCTGCATGGGGCCGGGGCGCGACTTTCGCGGTTCCGCCAAGGACCAGCGCGAGGCGATGAAGTACTGCAAGGCCCTGATCGACCACATGGTCAATCTCGGCTGCCCGTCGCTCATCGGCCCGGTTTATTCTGTCGTCGGCAAGGCCGACGCGGTCGAGCCGAAGGATCAAAAGAAGGAGTTCGATCTCGTGGTGAAAAACCTCAAGGTGCTCGCCGCCTATGCCGAGAAAAAGGGCGTGCAGATTTGTGTCGAGCCGTTGAACCGCTTCGAGACCGATTTTTTGAACACGTGCGAGAAGGGCCTGCGCCTCATCAAGGCAGTAGGCAGCCCGGCACTCAAGCTTCACCTCGACACATTCCACATGAACATCGAGGAGAAAAATCAGGCCAAGGCGATCCGCGCCGCAGGCAAGCACCTCGGGCATTTCCACGCCTGCGGCAGCGACCGTGGCACGCCGGGCAACGACCACATCGACTGGAAGCCGATCGTTGCCGCGCTCAAGGCCGTCAAGTACAAGGGCGACATCGTGATCGAATCGTTCACGACCGACGTGAAGGTCATCGCCCGCGCGGCGGCCATCTGGCGCAAGATGGAACCGACCCGCGAGGAGATAGCCACCAAGGGCCTGAAGTTCCTGAAAAAGGCGTTCAAGTAAACTGAATTTGAGGGGGGGCGGCGCGTCCGTTCCTCCCTTTTTTGTCTCAAAAGCCAAAAGATTTTTTAACACGATCATGAAAAAAATCATCACACTACTGGGCCTTGCGGCATTTGCATTTGCCGGCCAGGCAGTCGCCGCCGAGAAGGGGTTCAAGTCGATCTTCGACGGCAAATCGTTGAAAGGCTGGAACGGCGATCCGAAATTCTGGAGCGTGCAGGACGGCGCGATCACCGGCAAGACCACCAAGGAAAACCCGACCAAGGGTAACACCTTCATCATTTGGGACGGTGGCAAGACCGGCGACTTCGATCTTCGTCTCGACTACAAGATCGTCGGCGGCAACAGCGGCATCCAGTACCGCAGTTTCAAGCTCAAGAACGGCGCTGACCAGTGGCGCATTGGTGGTTACCAGGGCGACATCGACTCCGGGCCGACCTATTCCGGCATCTGCTATGGCGAACAATTCCGTGGCATCCTGTCGTTGCGCGGCAAGAAAACCACGTTGACCGTGGGCGACGACGGCAAGCTGAAGAAAGCCGTCGAGGAATTCGCCAAGGACGCCGACGTGGCAAAGGCGGTCAAAAAGGAGCAGTGGAACAGCTATCGCATCGTGGCCCGTGGCTTCAACCTGACGCAGTACATCAATGGCGTGAAAACCACCCAGGTGATCGACCGAGACAAGAAGACCCGCCGCGCCGACGGCTTGCTTGCGTTCCAGTTGCACGCCGGCCCGCCGATGACCGTGCAGTTCAAAAACGTCCGCATCAAGGAGCTGCCCAAGCGCGTCCGCAAAGCCGTAGGCAAAAAGGGCAAGGACAAGAAATAACCATTCGCAGGCTGAAGCCATGAAAAACCTGTTAGCCATAGCCTGCGCATTCGGGCTGTTTTCCGGGGCGGTTGCCGCACCCAAAAAGGTGGTGATGATCGCCGGCAAACAGAGCCACGGCCTGTTGTCTCACGAGCACAACGCCGGAATCCAACTGCTGGCCAAGTGCCTGAAGAAGGGCGCCTCAAAGCTCGTTACCCCGGTGGTGCAGCTCAACGGCTGGCCAAGTGACGAGTCGATCTTTGAGGGGGCGGACGCCGTGGTAATCTACGCCGACGGCGGCGGTCGCCACCCGGCACTTCAGGGCAACAACCTTGAGAAGCTCGGCAAACTGATGAAAACCGGCGCCGGTTTCCTGACCATCCACTACGCCGTTGAGCCGACGACGAACAAGGGCAACAAGGAATTTCTCGACTGGCAGGGCGGCTGTTTCGAGACGCACTGGTCGGTCAATCCGCACTGGGTGGCCAACTTCAACAAGCTTCCGAAGCACCCGATTACTCGTGGTGTAAAGCCGTTCAAGATCAAGGATGAGTGGTACTTTCATATGCGGTTCCGCAGCGACAAAAAGGGCAAGCTGATCCCGATCCTCAGCGACGTGCCGCCGAAGGAAACCATGAAGCGAGGCGACGGTGCCCACAGCGGCAACCCGGCTGTCCGCAAGGCGGTAGCAGCAGGTGAATCGCAGCATGTCGCGTGGGCGTACAGGCGCGAGGACGGCGGCCGTGGCTTTGGCTTCACCGGCGGACACAACCACCTGAACTGGGGCAACGACGACTTCCGCAAGACCGTCCTCAACGCCATCCTCTGGGTGGCCAAGGCCAAGG
>WTHH01000509.1:1523-3074 GCA_011523195.1 Verrucomicrobiales bacterium | reverse complement strand
CCCCCGGTAGGTGAATTTACAAGTGACCCATCCTCTTTGGCTGCTGGCGTTGCCGGTGGCGCTGGCGTGGGTCAGTTGGCTTGCGTGGAAATCGGATGTTCACATCCAGCGGTGGCGGCGCGTGCTGGCTTATGGCCTGCGAGTGCTGGTCGTGACGGCGGTGGTGCTCGCCCTCGCCGGGCTCCAGTGGAAAAAACCACAGGACGGGATGAACATCTACTTCCTGATGGATCGCTCGCAAAGCGTCCCCAACGCCGAGCAACAAGCGGCCCACAGGCTGTTGACCTCGGTCGAAAAACAAAATAGCGACAAAGCCGGGTTGATGGTGTTCGGCTCCGATGCCGGCATCGAGACTTCGCTCAGCGCAACGATGCTGGAAACGAACGTCATCCAAACAGTGGTCGGCTCGGATCGGACAGACATCGCGGGTGCGATCCGGCTGGGCACGGCAGCCTTCCCCGAGGCGGGTCAAAAACGGCTCGTGCTCTTCTCGGACGGCAACGAAAACATCGGCGACGCTGTACAGGCGGTGATGGCGGCACGACCGCTGGACGTGTCGGTGGATGTCGTGCCATTGAACACGCAGGGCGGCGCGGATGTGGCAGTGCAACGGCTGGCGGTGCCGGGCTCGATCAAGAAGGGCCAGCCGTTTGATGCCAAAATCTTTGCGTTATCGGACCGCGAGCAACCGGCCACGGTACGGCTGTTTCGCAACGACCAGTTGCTGGGCGAGCAGTCGGTGCGCTTGGCCAAGGGCAAGAATCTTTTCAGTTTCCCCCAGTCGCTTGGCCAAGCGGGGTTTTATTCCTATGAGGTGCAGATCGAGGCAGGCGGCGATCGCGTGCCGCAGAACAACCGCGCCTCCGGCTTTGCCAACGTGCGCGGTGACCCAAGCGTGCTAATCGTTTCAGCCGACCCCGCGCAGGACGCGCCGCTGGCCAACGCGTTACGCGCCACAAATCTCGAGGTCACGCTTGGCGACCTTTCAGCGCTGCCGGGGTCGCTCGCCGGACTGCAGACGTTCGACACGATTTTCCTGAGCAACATCAACGCCGGCGACCTTGGCCGGGACGCGATGCTGCTGATCGAGAGCGCAGTGCGGGACTTTGGCATGGGACTGGTCTGCATCGGGGGCGACCAGTCGTTTGCTGCGGGTGGCTACCGCAACACCCCGCTTGAGCGGACGCTGCCGGTGAGCATGGAACTCGACAGCAAAAAGGTGCTGCCGCCGGGCGCGCTGGTGTTGCTGATGCACGGCATGGAGTTCAACAATGGAAATCAGGTCGCCCGGCAGTGCGCGATCGGCGTACTGGACGCGATGGGCCCCAACGATGAACTGGGAATCGTGTTGTGGGATGGACAGGATCGCTGGCTGTTCCCCGAGCCGCACCTGCGAAAGGTCGGCGACAAGCAGGAGCTTGGCCGGCAGATCATGGGGATGAATCAGGGCGACCTGCCGTCGTTCCAAAACCTGATGACGATGGGCTACGAGGGGCTCAAGAAATCGACCGCCAGCATCAAGCACATGATCGTCTTCAGCGACGGCGACCC
>WTHH01000509.1:0-1423 GCA_011523195.1 Verrucomicrobiales bacterium | reverse complement strand
TCAAGAAATCGACCGCCAGCATCAAGCACATGATCGTCTTCAGCGACGGCGACCCGGGCGGGCCAAGCGACCAGTTGATGAATAGAATGCGCGCCGACAAGATCACCGTCAGCACCGTGCTCATCGCGGGCCATGCCGGGCCGGAGACCATGATCGAGATCGCCGACAAGGGCGCCGGACGGTTTTACAACATCACCAACCCGGCGCAGTTGCCACAGATCTTCCTCAAGGAAACAGCCGTCATCCTCAAGACCGCGATCTACGAGGAGCCGTTTGCGCCGCAGCAACGCAGCAGCAGCGAACTGCTGGCCGGGTTCGGCGCGGGCAGCTACCCGCAACTGCTCGGCTACGTGGCGACCAGCGAAAAACCCCGTGCCGAGACACCGCTGCTGACGACGCAGGGCGACCCGCTGCTGGCCCACTGGCAATACGGGCTGGGACGGGCGGTGGCGTTTACGTCCGACGCCAAGGCCAAGTGGGGCAGCAACTGGATTGGCTGGGGCGACTACCAGACTTTCTGGTCGCAAATCGCCAACTGGAGCCTGCGCCGTGTCGAAACCGGCAACCTCTCGGCCGATGTCGCGATCGAACAGGGCCGAGGCATCATCAGCGTCGAGGCCATCGACACTGACGGCAATTTCCGCAACTTCCTAGACCTGCAGGCCGTGGTCGTGAATCCCAAGGGCGAACGCGAACTGGTACCGCTCACCCAGACGGCTGCCGGCCGTTACGAGGCCGAGTTCGAAACCCGCGAGACCGGCTCGTACCTCGTTCATTTGCGCGAAATGGAGCAGGGCGAGCTGCAGGCCTCCCAGGTCATCGGCGCAAATCTCGACCACTCGCCGGAGTTTGCCGAGTCACGGCCGAACCTCGCCCGGCTCGAGCGCCTGGCCGAAGTCGGCGGCGGCAGGCTGCTCAGTCGCGACTTCGGTGCGGACAACCCGTTCGAGCACGACCGCAGGGAGACCTTTCAGCCGGTGGACCTGTGGGAGTGGCTGCTCAAGTTCGCTGTGCTGCTGTTCCCGGTGGACGTCGGCGTGCGCCGCATCCAGATCGATCGCGAGGAGTGGTCACGCTGGATGGCCGGCCTAATGCGCGTGCTGATTTTCTGGCGACGGAAGAAGAGCCCCAAGCGGGAGGAATCCCTCGCTTCACTTCTGGCCAAGCGCGACGAAGCGCGGCAGACATTCCGGCGCGAGCAGCCAAGCGCGCCAACCGAGCCGGCCCCGGAACTGTTCCAGCCAAGCCAGCCGACCAGTGGCGACTCCGCCGGGCCAGGCGCTTCCGCCGCCGCTGTGGCCGAGCCCCCGACCACTGAGGACAACCCGGAACCGGAGGGCGACTCGACCACGAGCCGCCTGCTCGCGGCCAAGCGCAAGGCGCTTCGCAAAAAGAAATAGAATGCGCCGACCGACTCCATCGC
>WTHH01000295.1 GCA_011523195.1 Verrucomicrobiales bacterium | reverse complement strand
CCCTAATGGTGCTACAGCGGCTGTCAACAATTTAGCGGGTTCGGCTGGTGGTTGGATTTATTTTGGTTCAGGCTGTGGCCAAGACAAGATGGAAAAAACACTCTTTGAAAAAATCTGTGATCGGGAAATTCCGGCGGACATCGTCTATGAGGATGACCAGGTGGTGGCGTTTCGGGACATTGCCCCGGCTGCCCCGACGCACGTGCTGGTGATTCCGCGTAAACCGATTCCGCGCATCAACGAGGCCAAGCCGGAGGATCAATCCCTGCTTGGCCATCTGCTGCTCAAGGCGGCGGAGGTGGCCCGATCGCTTGGCCTCGGTGAGAGCGGCTTTCGGCTAGTGTTGAATAACGGCGCGGATGCCGGTGAGACCGTGCCGCACATGCATTGCCACATTGTTGGAGGTCGTAAGATGGCCTGGCCTCCCGGTTGAACGCCTGACAAAGCTGGGGCGGCTGCTGATAGCAACTTTCAGCACTGTCCGCTTTTCCGATACAAGTCCGAAAACATCGTTCGCTTGATTAAATCATACCCCCTCCCTTGAGGGAGAGGGTCGAAACGGCTGGTTCGAACTGGTATCGAGTTTTCATGAAAAGTACACTCCACTCTCATCCGGCCTTCGCACATTTGTTCCTCAGAGGTAGCAGCAATAATACGGTGGGCTTGGCCTCGCGCGGATGTTATTTTTTTTCCGCCGGTTGGCTGGTTTTCTGGGCGGCGTCGAAGCGTTTTTTTAAGTCCGTAAGCTCCTTGGTCAACTTGCTGTTGGATTGCTTCAGGTCGGCGACTTCCTTGCGTAGGTTTTTGTAGTCGTCGGCCGGCTTGCGGCCGGCGCGGATTTTCTCGATTGCCTGCTCGGCGGCCCGGCGGTAGGGGTCGCCTTCGGCGTTGGCGGTAAACTTTTCGAGGGCGGCGATGGCCCGGGGATCCCCCAGTTGGCCAAGCGACTCGATGGCGGCCAGGGCCACACGACTCTTAGGATTGTGAATGTGGCCGGCAAAAAACTCACGAAGCTCCGTTTTGTTTCTATAGTTGCGACCAAGGAACGCAACGGCACGGAGGGCGTTGGCGTAGCCGCGGGTGGTGAACTTGGCCTTGTTGTTCTCCAGCGCGGTTCGAATCTTGGTGATATTCCCCGGCTTGTCCTGTTTTCGCAGTGCGGAGATGGCTGCGTCGGCGATCTGATTGCGGAAGGACGCTTGGCCAAGCGCTTGGTTTATCAATCGGTTCGCCTGCCTGTCCTCGTGGCCGGCCAGGCGGCTGACGATCTGTACCCGGATCGCCGGATTTTTTTCGCTGTCGAGAATGCGCTTGAGGAGGGGCAGGGCACCGGGCTTGGGTTGGCTGGCAATGTCGGAGACGACCTGCGAGCGCACCTTGGCGTTGGGCTGATCGGCTGAGCCGGCCAGTGCTTCGTACGCTGCGTCGGTGGCGATGCCGCGCAGCGCCCGTGAGGCGGCGATGCGGACGCCGTAAAATGAATCGTTCCGCAGGACGTGCGTCAGTTTTTCGACGGTCGTTTTGTCTTTGCGTTTAGCCAGGAGTTCGACTGCCTGTTGGCGGCCAAGTGCGTCGGTGGCGTCGGCCAGTTGCGCGTGAAGCTGCGCGGTCGGCGGGGCGAAGGTGATCTTGGCCAAGAGCGTCAGGTCGGGGTCGATGCGGACGATTTGCGGCGCCTTGGCCAGGGGGAAGTAGTAGTCCTCGGCGAGCTTGGTTATTGGCAGGGTGTGGTTGACCGCCTGGCCGTCGACCTTGAACCGCACCGGCAGTGGCACGTGAAAGAGCAGGACGTTGTCGCCGATCTTTTGTGTCTGCTGCACGCTGATCTTGGCGAGCTTGGATTTCTCATCCCACGCGTAGGCGATCTTCAATTCGGGATGGTGTGCGTGGAAAACGTATTGATCAAAAAAGCGGTCGAACGACCGGCCGGAATGTTCCTCGATAATCGAGCGCAAATCCTCGGTGACGACGTTGCCGTGGCGATGCCGCTCGAGGTAGGTCTTGACGCATTTGCGAAACAGGTCAGGCCCAAGCTGCGAGCGGAGCATGTGCAGAATCCAACTGCCCTTGGTGTAGGAGAGGAAACCGTATTTGCGGAACATGTCCTCCGGGACTTGGTAGTCGCGATTGACCATCGGGGCGGTGTCGTTGGAGCGGCTTGTGAGGCGTTTTTGATCGCGGTAAAGGCTGTAGCGGAACTCGTCGATGCCGTCCTTGTGCCCGGCGAAGAGGTGCGTGTAGTAGGTGGCGAATCCCTCGTTGAGCCAGAGCTGGCTCCAGTCCTTGCAGGTGACGAGGTCGCCGAACCATTGGTGCGCCAACTCATGCGCCATCAGTCCCTGGCTGCTGCGGATGTTTTCCGTCTCGCTGCTGAACAGAGTCGAGGCATTGAGCGTGCTGATGCTGGTGTTCTCCATGCCGCCCCAGTGGAAGTCCTGCACGGTCACCTGGTCGTACTTGGCCCATGGATACGGCACGCCGATTTCGGCCTCGAAATACTCCATGCACTCCTTGGTGTAGCGGAACGAGTTGGCGGCATAAGCAAAATCGGAGGGCGCGGTCCAGAACGACATCGAGAGGTTGCCGTGTTTTTCCTCGAGACGCTTGAAGTAACCGGCGACGAGCGTGATGAGATAATTGACGTGCGGTTTTTCCTGACTCCACTTGATCACGCGCAGCTTGGTTTTATCGTCAACCGCATCGGAGACCTTGCGGCCGTTGGAGAGGGCGGTCATGCCGTCCGGTACGCGGCAGGTCATGCTCGAGGTGAAAAATTCGTTCGGTGCATCGAAGCACGGGAACCAGTGCCGCGCCTCGATCGGTTCGCCCTGTGTCCAGATGTGAGTATCGCCGGGGTCGTAGCCCATCTCCGGAGTGCGGAAGTAGAGTCCTTTTTTTGGTTCGGCCTCGTAGGTGACGGTGAGCTTGGCCTGCGACGTTGGGGCGATCGGCTTGGCGAAGGTGACTATCAACGCCCGGTCGGTGTTTTGCCACGCGGCGATCTCGGTGCTGCCGGTGACTGTGTGAATCTCGAGGTCGTGCGCGTCGAGTCGCAATTGGCCAAGCGGCTTAAGGA
>WTHH01000506.1 GCA_011523195.1 Verrucomicrobiales bacterium | reverse complement strand
GCTCCACCGTACCAAACTCTGCCTGTGGCGTGAAATATCCTATGTCTGCCGCAGCTTCATCAAGGATGGATTGATCCGACTCAGCCCAGGCGGACCGCACCTTGAACGCCGACACCCCAGCCACACCGAGTTGCAGAAAATTACGGCGCGTCACTTCGAGGTGTTGTCGATGTAATTCCCCGGAAAGAGTCATGAGAGCTGACCGGAAGTGTCGCTAGCAAACGAAAACAAGCAAGCCACGAATCCCGAGGCCAAGCGCTTGGTTATCAAGGTGGAGGGACGAGCCTGCGAGTCAGGTAAATCTTCGTGGCCTTCTTTTCTTCGTGGTTACCGCCCTCGCCTGCGGTGACGATTATTCCGCCAGCGAAAACGAGACGATTTCCTTGTCGTTTCGCACGAGCACGTTTCGGTTGGCGAATGCCGGGTGGCTCCAGACTACCTTGCGATTCATCGCCTTGCCGGTCGGCTCGATCAGGTGCGCTTTGTCGATCGGCTCGTAGCCCTCGGGCGAGAGCTTCGCGATGATCAGGTCGCCCAGTTCGTTGAACAGGAAAAACCGGTCCGACGGCGCGTGCTTTACGAGGAAGGCGTTCCCCCAGCGCGTCTCCTCGCCACCGCGCGTCGCCGTGAGATCCTCCCAGACCCTCTCGCCGGTATCCACCCGCAGACACCGCAACTGCCCGTAGCTGCACACTCCGTAAATGTGCCCCTTCTCGATGAACGGCGTCGGCATGATACTGTGGAGTTTGTCCGTGTTTTTCTCGCTGTTGCGACTGCCCTTCCACGCCAGCGTAGCGGTCGGTTTGTCCTTGGCGAGATTCATCATCATCGGCCCGTTGTAAAATGCCGTCACAAACAACTGGTCACCCACCTGCCGAGGCGTCGGCACAGACAACCCAAACCGAAGCCGGAACGGCTGAGTCCAGTAGACCTCCCCCGAGTCCGGGTTCAGCGAGTTGATCGATTCCGGATGCCAGATGATTAACTGCTCCACTCCACCGGCCTGGATGAGTGTCGGTGGACAATACCCCGGCTCACGCGCGGTGAGGCTGCGCCACACCTCTTTACCCGTTAACTTGTCGAAGCATACCGCCGTCGAGCCTTTGCCACGCGCGAGGCAGATCAGGTGCCCGCCCCGCACCAGCGGATGCCCGGTGAACCCCCAGACCGGCGACTTCACCCCGTACTCCTTTTTGAAATCCTTCTGCCAAAGCACCTTGCCCGATTCCGCGTTCAGGCAGAGCAGATTCCCCTCCGCACCCAGCGTGTAGACCCGGTCGCCATCCACCGTGGCTGTGGCGCGTGGGCCGGCCGGATAACTGACCGTGTAACCGCAGTCGTACTCGTGCACCCAAAGTTCGCGCCCGGTTTTCTCGTCGAGACAAATCACCCGCTCCGACCCCGGGATCATGCCGCGGTCGAACTGGTTGTCCGGGTTCGCCGTGCCCTTGGCCAGCTGCCGATCCATGATGAACACCCGTCCATCGGCCACCGCCGGCCCGGCGTATCCTCCACCGATAGGCACACGCCAATTAACCTTCGGCCCGCCCTCGGGAAATTTTTTGAGGATGCCCGGCTCACGCCAAATACCGTCCCGCTTGGCCCCCTGCCACTGCGGCCAATCCGCCGCCACCGCAGACAAGCCAAGCGCTTGGCTAAGCGCCAAGCCGAGAAGAAGTTTTTTTGATTTCATGATTGGGTTGGAAAATATGACAGCCGATTTTTTGTACTGCATCTTAATTTAAAATTTTAATTCGAACACTCAATTAGTGCAACAAATCGCCACCCCGCTCTCGGCTCAGGCTACGCAGTCTGCGCCTGAAAATTTCCGGAGTTGCAATCGTCTCAATCCACATACATCGGGTGATTGATTGTTTTGAACAACTCCCGAAAGCGAGGCTGAGAGTGATATTTTTTTAGACTAGGATTGACACCAGCCAGAGGAACAAAGCTTTCCTTTGCATCGATCGCTTTTTGCAACCAATGGTATGCGCGCTCCTCCTTACCCATTAGAAAATACATCTCTGCAAAATGACAACTGCCATACGAATTATGGAATCGATCCAATAGTTCGATTAGTTGATCCTTGGCCTCTTCCCGCCGCCCTGCAACCCAATGAATTTTAAAAAGTGCTTTTCGGATGAGTGGTTGATTTGGATAAACTTTGATCGCTTTTTCGAGATGCACAATTGATGCCTGGGAGGTATCAGCATGAAGCCAGTCATACTTCAAGCGTAATCCCGGAGGGAAATAAGGATCGTTTACGAATGAGTTATCTACAAGTTCCAACGCTTTCGCACGGTCCCCAGAAAGCCACCACCCCATAGATAAACCTTCTCGAATAATCATCGATTCGGGATCTATCTGACCTGCCTTGGTGAACAAAGGTATACTTTCGTTGGCTCGGCCAGTATGAGCAAGAAACACCCCATACCATTGGTAACCGGTAGCATTATTTTGATTTAGCTTAATCCCTTTCTTAAAGTTTTGTTCAGCATTCTCCCACTCGTAATCGTAAATAAATTGAACCCATGCGATAGTGGTATAGGCACTGCCCATTTTTGGATTAAGCTCCAGTACTTTCTCCGCTAAATCCCGTGACTTGGGCATGGATTCACCGGGCACAGCAATATTATAAACGGGGAGCAAAGCGTAGGTATTGCTTAGCCCCATGTAAGGCTCGGCATAGTTGGGGTCCAAATCGATGGCACGCTCAAAATGTTTAATAGCGCTGTCAAACCCTTCCTTGTTACGACGGTTCCACTCACGAAGACCTGCTTGATATTTGGCCTGAGCCTTAGCGTTTTCGGTCGCTTTTTGAGACAATTGCTTGGCCTCCTTGGCGTCCAATCCACCCTTGAGTTCGCTGGCCAAATGAGTCGCGATCTCGTTTTGCAAATCGAGGAATTCGTCTTTCGTCTTGGTGAAAGTACTACCCCAACCCAGCGCTTCGGTGTTGGCGTTGACCAGTTGAATGTTCACCTGAACATTGTCGCTGCTCGTTTGAATTTCTCCCGTCACGATAGTGCCCGCGCCCAGCGCCTGGCCGATTTCCTTGGGCGACAGCTTAGCTACTTCCTCAGGATCGTTC
>WTHH01000034.1 GCA_011523195.1 Verrucomicrobiales bacterium | reverse complement strand
AAGTGCGAAGCAGCCTTCGCAAATCGCCCAACCTAATCCAGTTCAACCGCACGCGCGAATGTGTCAAGAGCATCGTGGGCGCGGAACGCTGGTGCGACCGCTGCCGCTGGATGCACGGCCAAATCGTTTCCTACCTGCGTACCTGTCTCGAGGAGGATTCCCGTGAAAACTGCGCGCTGGTGATCCGATAACCGCCCGGCAACGGTCCGATGACCCTAAAGGAAATTCAATCCGACGAATCCCGGCGCCTTGCCGAGTTTCCCGTTGCGAAGAATACCATCTATCTCGCCCATGCCGCGGTATGCCCTCTGCCAGCCAGTGTGCGCGATGCCGTCAGCCGTTACGCGGCCGAGTGCGTCGGAGGCGATCAGGAGTATTTCATGCCGCGCAACCTGCTGATCGACACGCGACAATTGGCGGCCAACCTGATCGGTGCCGAGATGCGGGAGGTCGCGCTGGTCGGCCCGACCTCGCTTGGCCTGAGCTTCATCGCGCAGGGCATCGACTGGCAGCGGGGCGACAACATCATCGTCCACGGAGACGACTATCCATCAAACGTCTACCCGTGGATGGCGCTCGAGGAAAAAGGCGTTGAACTCCGGCACCTCAAGCCACGCGAGCCCGGCAGCATCGACCCCGAGGATGTGTTTTCGTTGATCGATTCGCGAACGCGCATGGCGGCGCTCGCCTCGTGCCACTACGTCTCTGGTTACCGGATCGACATCGACACGATCGGCCGCGAACTGCGGTCGCGCGGCGTGCTGGTGTGCGTGGACGGCATCCAGACGGTGGGCGCGTTTCCGACTCCCGTGGAGCATGTCGATTTTCTTGCCGCCGACGCGCACAAGTGGATGCTCGGCCCCTGCGCCTCCGGCATCCTCTACGTCAAAAAGGAAACGCAGGATCAACTCAAGCCGGTGGTGCAGGGCTGGCATAATCTGCGTTGCCCGGATTTTATCGCGCAGGAAACGCTGGACTACAAACCGGACAGCCGCCGTTACGAGGCCGGTACGGCAAACCTGCTGGGCATCGTCGGCCACCGGGCATCACTCGCGATGCTCAACGAGGTGGGCGTGGACAACATCGCCGCCGATCTACTGGCCAAGCGCAACCGGCTCGTCCCGGCGCTGTTGGCCAAGGGCTACGAAGTGATGCACCCCGAGGTGCGTCTGGCCAACACCAGTGGCATTGTGACGTTTCAAAAACCGGGCAAGGACATGGCTGCGCTGACTGAGCGGCTTGGCCAAGCGGGCATCAAGGTGTCGCTGCGGGTGATGCGCGACGGGGCCAAGCTCATCCGGCTATCACCGCATTTTTATAACACCGACGCCGAGCTGGATCGGCTGCTCGAGGCGTTGTGATAAGGCCACCGATCGGGGCGTAACCTTGGGGACGAAAAACGGGGCGATACATAGGAGAATCAATGCCCCGATCCCACCGTACAATTGTGGCGCCCCCGGGCCGATGTGGTCGATCAAGAGGCCGGCCACGTAGTTGGAACAAATCCCCCCGCCTAGGCTCGAGCTGATCATCGTGGCCAAGCCCTGCCCCGTTGAGCGCAGCTCGCTGGGGATGAGATAATTCACATACAGCGGCATGGCGACCAATGCCCCCACGACGTAGACGCTGTGGATGAGCATCACTCCGTGCAAAACCGCGGCGTTGTCTCCCCACATACCGCAAACCACCCACTTCACTCCGCCCGCCGCAAGACCGGCGAACATCAGCATGCGTACCCCAATCCGCCTGCGGATGGAGCCAGCCAACGCGATGATCACGATCTCCGGTACGAGCATGATCAGCCACAGCCACTTGAGCGCCCCGACCGGGTCGTTTGGTGCCACGGATTTGACGAAGATTCCAAACATAAACATCGGCCCATCGAGCATGAAGTTCGCGAGGAAGACGTAGATGAAAAAACGGATGAACCGGCTGTCGCCGAACAGTCGCCGCCAGGAACCGGGCTCCGCCTTTTCGCGGATCGCTTCCTGGTTCGGGATGAAAAACACCGTCACCGTAGTCAGCAGGATGATCGCCGCCGAACAGGGAAACAGCAATCCCATGTTGGAGCCGCCCGACTCCGTTTTCATTGCGTCGAGAAGGTACGGGAATCCAAAACAGGTCACCAAGAATCCGACCGAGCCGAACGCCCGCACCCACTCGAAGTGCGAGTTGTTTGAGCGATACAACAGGCAAAGGCCAAGCGCCATCCCCTGCGGGATCAGGCTGGTGTAAAACGCGGCAAAGCCGGCCGACACCAGCAAAAGCATGGCGTATTTTTCCACGGACCAAAACGCCACAAAACCAAGCGCCATCCCAGTCGAGAGGATTACGAGCACCCGCTTGCGTGAGCCGGTACGATCCGCGATGTAGCCCCACGCTGGTTGGCCAATCAGGCCGATGAGATGAAACACCCCCATCGCCGTGCCCACCTGCTGACCGGTCAATCCAAGGTCTTCCTTCAGGTACAGGGAGTAGTACGGGAAGAAGATGCCAAGCGCGCCGAACAGTGTTCCCCAGAACAGCGACAGCACAGCCATGAGCTTCCATTGTTCACGGGTGATCGGGGTGCTGGACATCGGGCAACCAAGCGCTTGGCCAAGCGCAAAAACGGCGGAAGAATTCCGGTGTTGCCACGGTCATTGCAAGGGGATTCGTCCCGTCACGGTGCGGGGACGATCGTAGGCTGGGCGTTGAGGTTCTTTGGCCTGTTGCCCAAGCGATTGAGCGTCTGCGCATTTTTTGACCTCTTTTCCATCTCACCAAACAGACGCTGGGCCGAGTCTCGCATCTTGCGTTCGTCGATCCTCTCCCCGGTGATCTTGGCCTCCATCTGCATTGCGAGCAGCTCCATGCCCTTGCCCATCAGGTCGGACTCATCAAACTGAATCGAGTTGAGCAGGTTGAGCCTAGCCTGCAGCACGTCCTTGGGCACGCCAGGGGTGCTGCGGTCGCCGTCGCTGTTGGTGAAACTCTCGATGGCGTCCCGCTTGATCTCGAGGTTGTACTGGCTGCCGGTGAGGATGTCGCGGAACAGTTGATCGGCCTGCGGGGTTTTGCCGGCGTACGTGGCAGCCACGGAGGCGAGATTGTCC
>WTHH01000513.1 GCA_011523195.1 Verrucomicrobiales bacterium | reverse complement strand
GCGAAAAACCGGACGGCCAAGCCGACGCTCGACTACTGCCTCAAGGCTGTGCCGTGGATTTGTGAACAGTACGGCGGCGACCCAGGGCAGGTGATCCTTGCCGGTTTTTCGCGGGGTGCGATCGCCTGCAACTATCTGGGCCTGCACAACGACCGGGTGGCCAAGCTGTGGCGGGCGTTCATTCCTTACAGCCATTACGACGGCATCGCCGCCTGGCCGTATCCCGGCTCGGATCGCGACTCGGCGGGTGCACGGCTGAAGCGCTTGGCCAAGCGGCCGCAGTTCATCTGCCACGAGGTCACCGCCTCCCGGCTCAACCTCGCGGCAACCCGGCGCTGGCTCGAGTCCAATGGACTGACGGGAAATATCACCTTTGCCGAGACCGGTTTTCGCAATCACAACGACGCTTGGCTGCTCCGGCCAAGCGCCACACGTAGGCAGATCCGCCGCTGGCTAAAGGGCGTTTTGGCACAAAAGCACTGAACCAAAATTGGCCAAGCGCGGCTTGCGTCCCGGCGCGGTAGGACTACACTTCCGCACCGCTTCAAGGCGGTACAAAAACGGTATGGATCCAAAGGAAAAACTTTCCCGAGACGACTTCCCGGACGAGTTGCGCGAGCAGTTCGCCGTGGTGGAACGCCGGCTTTGGAAGGTGGAAACGACGATGGCGGTCTGCCTCGCGGCCGCCGGTTTGTTCGGCTCGTACCTCATCCTGTTTTTCTCTGATCGACTTTGGGACAGCCCGGGCTGGCTCCGTGTCGGGCTGTTGGTCAGCGGCATCGCCACGACGATTGGCGCAATCTTTTGGTGGACTTCACGCTGGGTCTTTCACCGGCGCGACACCCGGGCGCTTGCGCGCCTGGTGCAGCGGCGCTACAGGCGATTGGGAGATCGGCTGCTTGGCATTGTTGAGTTGGCCGACAAGGAAAAACGGCCGGCCGTATTTTCGCCCGCCCTCTATCGCGCCGCCATCGGGCAGGTGGCGGACGAGGCGCTGAGGCTGGATTTCAAGCAGACGGTCAGCCCCAGGCCGGCGAGGCGTCGTGCCATCATCGCCTTTGCCCTGATTCTTATCGCTGTGGGCGGTTGGGCGATCCTGCCCGAGGCCGGGCTGAACTCTCTGCACCGTTGGGGTTTGCCGGGCGCAGACATCACGCGCCACACGCTGATTCGGCTCACCGGTTTCCCGACCGAGCGCGTCGTGGCCAGGGGCGAACCGTTCGAAGTTGGCGGCTCAGTTAAGTATCGCTCCTTCTGGGAACCGACCACCGGTGAGGCGCAGTTTCGCAACAACCAACCGTTGTCCGCGGACATCGCCAACGGCAGAGTGAATTTCTCCGTCCCCGGCCAGGTTGAGGATGGTGATCTGACGGTATCCGTCGGGGATGCCGAGCACGCGGTGGCGATTCGGCCGGTGCAACGCCCTGCCATGCGGGAGCTGCACGCACGCATCGCCTTGCCCGAGTATCTCAACTATCCGGTGCAAAACGAGATTGTGCAGGCCGGCTACCTGCCGGTCTTGCGCGGCAGCACGGTCCAGTTTCAGGGGCGTGTCTCTCGCAATCTTAACGAGGCGCAGGTGGCCATCGACGAGGTGGGTACACCGATGCAGGTGCGCAATGAATCTTTCTCCAGCCCGGAACACAAGGTGGCCGACACGGCGCACTTTGCTTTCACGTGGCGCGATGAACATGACCTCGCCGGAGCCGCTGCCTGGCAGCTCAACATCGAGCCAACCGAGGACGCCGCACCCCGGCCCGACCTTGGCGCGCTTGGCCGCAAACTCGCCATCCTCGAGACCGAGGTGCTAGAGCTGAAGGCCAGCGTGCTCGACGATTTTGGCATTAAGGAAAGCGGCCTCGAGTGGCGCGCGCTTGGCCAAGCGGAGGAGCAAAAACCGAAAGTAGTCGCCGCGTTGACAAAGGAGGCGGCCGGTTCACAGGAAACCGAGATGGAGGCCGACTTTCATTTCAGCCCGGCCGTGCTGGGCATCGAGCGCGACACCACCGTGGAACTGGCCGTCTGGGCCACTGACCACATGCCGGGCCGCGAGCCGGCACGCACCCAGCCGATCCATCTTCACATCCTTGGCACGGAGGATCATGCCGAGATGGTGCGTCAAAAACTGGAGGAGGTTTTACAGAATCTGGAGGAGGTTTCGCGCACCGAGGAAAACATCGCCGAGGACACCCGCGAGTTGGCGCAGGCCGATGACGACGACTTGGCCAAGCGCAAGACCAACGAGAAAATCAAGGAGACTGCCGACGACCAGCGCGACAACGCCGAGGAGTTGAAGGACCTGGCAAGGGAGGGCGCCAAGGCGTTGATGGAGGCCATGCGCAACCCGGCGTTCGACGAGCAGACACTGCGCGACTGGGCGCAAAACCTGAAGTCGATGAACGAGCTGGCCGACCAGCAGATGAAGCAGGCCCAGTCCAAACTCGGCCAGGCGGCACAGGAAAGTCAGCCACAGGAAAAGAAGGAGAATCTCGCCGACGCACTCGAGGAGGAGGAGGAGGCACTCGACGAGTTGGCCGACCTGCAGGACAAGGTGAACAAGGACCTCGACAATCTGCAGGCACTCACGCTCGCCCAGCGGCTGCGTAAGCTCGGCAAAGAGGAGCTGGCGTTGCGCAAGAAAATCAAGGACATCATTCAAGAGACCATCGGCCTGATGCCGGAGGATCTGCCGGAACGCTACACCCGCGCCAACACGCGCTTCACCAAGTCGCAGGGCCGCACGCAGGAGAAGGCCGTCGAGCTACAGGGCGAGATCAGTCGATTTTACGAGCGCACCGGCAAGGGCCAGTACGGCGAGGTCAGCAAGGAGATGGAGACGGAGAAAACCGGGGAGTCACTCAGTGAGATCGAAACGCAAATTGAGTCGAACATCAACATGCTGGCCATCCGCAACCTTGGCAACTGGGCCGGCAAGTTCGAGGGTTGGGCCGAGATGCTCGAGCCGCCCAAGCCGGAGGACGACGGCGGCGGCCAGGGCGGCGGCCAGGGCGGCGGCGAGAAAAAGGAAAACAATTTGATGAAGCTGCTGTTCTCCATGTTGCGCCTGCGCGAGAGCGAGCTGCGACACCAGCAGCAGACCACGCTGGTCGAGCAGCAAAAGGGAGATGCCGAGATTTACAAAAAAGGGGTCGGCCGACTTTCAAAAATGCACGCCGACTCGATGCTGGAGCTGAACCGGCTGCAGTTTGAAAACGCCGAGCCGGCAATGCTTGATCCGTTGCAGGAGACCTTCGACGCGATGGAGATCACCGACAATTTTTTGGAAAAACCGCAGACCGATGCGGCCACGACCACGTCCCAGGCCAACACCATCCGTCACATGTCGGACGTCATCAACCTGATCAACGAAGAGATTAAGCGTGACCAAAACCAGCAGGGCCAATCTAAGGCCCAGCAGGAGATGGCGTTCATGATGGCGATGATGGCCATGAAACAGCAGATGGGTCAGGGCATGCAGCAGGGACAGACCGCGGGCGGCAGTCAGGCCGGCGGATCAACCGATCGTGTGGCCGGCGGTTTGACCGGAGACGCCACCGGCCGCGAGGACGCCAGCCGCACCATCAGCCGCGGCAGCGGCGCGGTAACTAAGCTGCCGGAGGAATTTCGGGATGCGTTGCAGGGTTACTTTGAGGCGGTGGAGGCCATTGAGGGAGGAGAACAACCGTGACGGTCACACGGTTTTGGTTGCTGCTCCTTGGTTGTCTCGCGTTGTCAGCGCCGGCCAACGCGCAGAAATTGTTTGAGGAAAGCGATGACGCGCTGACAAAAGAGATCGAGCGCATGTACGTCCGTGGGCTGCAGTTTCTCGCGCAGGGCCAACTCACCAGTGGTGGTTTCAAGGACAGCCCGTACGGCACTTCGCCGGGGGTGGTCGGTTTCGCGGTGATCGCTCTGCTCGCGCACGGCGACGACCCCAATCACGGCCCTTACAGCGGCAACATCAAGCGCGGCCTCAACTTCATCCTCGGCAAACAAAACAAGACGACCGGCTACATCGGCACCACGATGTACAACCACGGTTTCGCCACGCTGGCTCTCGCCGAGGCGTACGGTGCGGTGGAGGACGACCGGCTTGGCCCGGCTCTCGAGAAGGCAATCAGCCTGATTGTCAGTTCGCAAAAAAACAACCCGCGGGGCGGGTGGCGTTATTCGCCGGACAGCACCGATGCCGATACCACCGTGAGCGGCGCGCAGATGGTCGCGCTGTTTGCTGCACGCAACGCCGGCCTGGCCGTGCCGGAGACGGCGATCCAGACCGGACTGAAATATTTCAAGTCCTGCCAGACTCCCGAGGGTGGTTTTGGCTACACCTCAAACCGTGGCCCCAACGCCGCCCGCACGGCGATCGCCACGCTTGTGTTCGCGTTGGCTAAGGAGAAGGACAGCGCCACGTTTCGGAAGGCATTCGGTTATCTGCGAAAGGCGCCGGAAAGCTCGAGCTACCGTCAGTATTACCTGTACTACGGCGCGCAGGCGTTCTTCCACGCCTCCCCGGCGGAGTGGAACAAGTGGAACCGCAAAAACATCACCAAGCTGAAGGAGAACCAAAACGAGGACGGCAGTTGGAGTGGCCAGTTCGGGACCACTTTCAGCACATCCGCATCGCTGCTTTCCCTCGCACTCAACTACCGGTTCCTGCCCATTTATGAGCGGTAACCTAGGCCAGTCCAAGCGATGCCGTCGGCCGCTGGGTTGGGCGTTATTGTGTTTTACGCTTGGCCAAGTGCTTGGCCAGGCGGCCGGCGCGGACAGCCTACTCCGGTTCATGGACGGCTCGATGCTTCACGGTGATTTGCAGCAGGTCAGCCTGCAGCAGGGTGTGCGCTGGGCGCATCCGGACTTGGCCAAGCCGGTCGATTTCCGGCCGGACAACCTCGCGTGGATTCGCTTTGAGGGCGCGCGGCCGGTGCAGCGGAGCAACGATCCCACTGTGCACATCCGTTTTCACAACGGCGACGAGGTGCTCGGCAATCTGATCGCACTGGACGAAGAGCGTGTCCAGTTTTCCACTTGGTTCAACGAGCAACTCTCCGCGCCGCGTGATGTGCTGCAGTCGCTCGCGTTCCTCTCGCCCGGTTTCCGTATTCTTTACGAGGGGCCGACCAGCATGAACGGCTGGAGGCTGGGCCGCGATCCCGACGCATGGAAATACCGCGACGGAGTGTTCATCTCCGAGGGGGTCGGCGTGCTGGGTCGTGACTTTGGGCTCAAGGGTTCGTCGCGTGTGGAATTTGATCTGCAGTGGAATGGCACCTTCAGCCTTATCGTGCCGATGTACACCTCGGCGCTCGACCGGTTTGATTACCGAAGTAATTCCTACATGTTTTACATCAGCCGCGGTTACGTGAGTCTGCAGCGCGTGCAGAGCGGGGCCGGGGTGCGAAACCTTGGCCAGGGGCAGATTCCCGAGATGCAGACGAAGAACCGGGTGGCGGTCGAGATTCGCGTCAACAAGGACAAGGCGGAAATGGAGCTGTACATTGACCGCAAGCTTGTCCGCAAGTGGCGCGATACGAACGGCTTCGCCGCGACCGGCTCAGGCATCTCTTTTTTCTCCCAGCTCAATGGCCCGATCGTGCGCGTCAGCAACCTGCGCGTCTCGGCTTGGGACGGCCACTCCGACCCGGTTCAATTCGCACAGGCCTCGAGCAAAGAGGACATGGTTTACCTGAAGAACCGCGACGAGGTACCGGGAAAAATCAAGTTGATGGACGGCCAAAACGTGATCATCAACTCGCTGGGCGAAGACCTGAAAATCCCGCTGGATCGCACCATACGCGTGTCCCTGGCCAAGCCGGAGGCCAAGCCGGAGGCCAACCGCCCGTGGGAAGTGCGCGCCCACTTCGCCGGTGGCGCGGCTGTGTCGTTCAACCTGAACCAATGGGAGGGCAGCATGCTCACCGGGCGAAGCCGAAATTTTGGCCCGGTGTCGTTCGACTCCAAGTTCATTCGTCGCCTGCAATTCAACCTCGGCTCGTCACAGAAAACAAACGACACCAACACCGGCGGCGCGAACCAACTCTGGCCATGGGATGACTGAGGCGACTTCAAAACTGGTCCGTTCGAAGTGCGCTTGGGCAAGTGCACTTGGCCTGTTGCTGGCGCTTGGCCAAGCGGTGGCCAGCGACACGCCCCAGTCCACGATCCATTTCACCAACGGCGATTGGCTGCGCGGAACTCTCGCGGCCTTTGACCAGTCCAACGGCGTGTCGTGGAAGCACCCCGATGCGGGGGGCGTGATGCAGTTCAACATCAGCCGCGTCACAGAGTTGACCCTCGACGGCGAAGCTCCGGATGCGCTTCCACCCGGCAACCTTTGCGAAGTGATGCTGGTCAACGGCGACCACTTTCGCGGCAACCTCACTGGAACTACTGAGAAGCATTACCTGCTGGACACGTGGCATGCCGGCAAACTTCAGCTTGCTCGCAAGTCGGTGCGCAAAATCGCCCCGCTGCCGAGGGGGCTGAAGACGATTTTTCAGGGGCCGGAAAATGACGATGGCTGGACGCACGGCAAAATCACCAACGAGACGATCGGCGAGTCGGGCAACTGGCGTTATCACAATGGCGGGTTTCACGCCAAGCCGGCGGCGTCCATCGCGAAGGACTTGAAGCTGCCGGATCGCTCGCGACTATCGTTTGACCTCGAGTGGAACGGCTCTCTGCACCTAGCCTTCGCGCTGTACACCGACACGTTGCACCCGATCAGTCTCTCCACCAAGGAGGATGAGCCGGACTTCGGCGGCTTCTACAGCATCCAGCTCAACAGCTATTCTGTAAACCTCCTGCCGGTGAAAAAACACGAGCCGTTGACGTATCTCGGGCAGGCGACCCTGCCCGGCTTCCGGAACGAAACCAACTCGCACATCGAGTTTTTCGCTAGCAAACCGGAGAAGATGATCGCCGTCTCGATCAACGGAAAAGTCATTCGCAAGTGGACGGATCACGACGGCTTCGTCGGCGAAGGAACCGGAGTGCGCATCGTGCATCAGGGGCGCGGCGCCGTCCGCATTGCCAATCTGCGTGTCGAGGAGTGGGACGGCCGGTTTCAGGAACCGCCCACGCAACAGATCGGTGCCGGGAATGATCTCGTTAAGTTGATCAACAACGACCGCATGGAGGGCATGGTTACCGGCATCATTGACGACAAGCTGCAGGTGAAGACTGCCGAGGGCGAATTCCCCGTGCCACTCGACCGTGTCAAGCAGATCGAGCCGGCCACCACCAAGACCATCCTCGACATGCCGCTCAAGCAGCGCGTCATCACCCACCTGAGTGATGGTAGCCAGATGACCTTCGTACTGGATCGCTGGACAAAGGACGGTGCCGAGGCGAGCAGCCCCGGGTTCGGTAAGGCGACATTCAGGCCGGAGTCGATCATACGGATGGAGTTTCAGGCTCACCTCGCCAGGGCCGACATCAAGACGATCTACCGCGTGCAACAGGGCGACACGATCAACAGTATCGCCCGCAAACGCGGCGCCTCGGTGCAGGCCATCCTAAAGGCCAACCCATCGCTCAAGCCCGGCCAATTGAGAATCGGCCAGCAGGTGATCATCCCCCTCAATAATTGATCACTCGCCCACGCTGCGATAGGCGGCGTAGTTTGTTGGGATACCCTGCGAGTTGAACTCCTGCTCGAAGTCGGTGACGAGCGCCTTGAGCGATTCGGGCGTCTCGACTGCTTCAAACCCGTTCGCATCACCGAACACCTCGAGCATCTGCTCAAAGTATTCGATGTTATCCGTGCGCAGGTAGACGATGCCACACTTCCGCAGCAGACGCTTGGCCAAGGGCGGGAACGGCTCGCTGATCAGCCGATTTTTGTGATGCCGCTTCTTCGGCCACGGGTCGGGAAAGTATACGTGAATCGCATCCAGCAAACCGGGCGGCAGCAGGTACTCCAGCACGTACGCCGCCTCGGCCCGGACAAGACGCAAGTTTTTCAACCCGGCGCGATGCCCCTTGCGATCGAGTTTGGTGATACGGCCAAGTAGCCGCTCCAGCGCGACGATGTTCCGGCCCGGATTGGCCAATGCGTACTGCAGCGTGAACGAGCCGTCGCCGCAACCCAGCTCCAGCTCCAGCGGTTGCTTCACGGGGAACAGCCCGGCCAGGTCGATCGGCTCAACGGCGGAGGTGATCGGGTGCAGCAGCGTCTCCCCCGGCGGTAATAATTTCTTACGACTCATCGCTTCGCCAAGCGCCACTTTGGAGTGCGCCGGCAGAGCGAAGCGGCAGCGGTGCTTTGGAATTGTATTTTCGGTTAACGACAAAAAAGCGGTGTCGCGCTGCGCTGGCTACCGCACTCCACATAAACCGCATCACCGATAGTCCCTGCCGTTCAGGCTGTTGATGACCGACTGCTGCCAGGTGACGAGTTCGGCCTTCATCCGGCCGAAGCGCTTGGCCAAGCGCGATTTATCCTCATTGAGCAGGTTGTTCGACTCCTTCGGGTCGTTGACTAGGTGGTACAGCTCGTAGTTGAACTGGGTCGCGTTTTTCTTCACCGGAATGCGGTGCAGCTTGTAGTCACCCTCGATCCAGGCGGAGTGGCCGGGCAGATTGTCGGCCGGGTGAAAGTGCCCGATCTGTCCCTCGGGTGCGGCTGGTTGCTGGTTGCCGTCGAGCTGCTCCTGTCGCAGCGCCTCAAGCATTCGGCGGGCGTGGCGGCCATACCCGCGGTTGTGATACGTCCAGAATCCCATCGGCTGTTTGCGCACCTGTTTTTCCCCGCGAAGTAACGGGGCGAGGCTGATGCCGTCGAGTCGCGGCTGGTTTTTAGGCAGAGCCACGCCGGCCAGCTCAAGCAGCGTTGGGTAAATGTCCGAGGTGTTGGCGTTGATGTCGGTGATGCGGTTGGCCTTGACCCAGGCCGGCCATTCGAGCACGGCCGGCACCCGGATACCGCCCTCGTACAGGCTGCCCTTCCGGGCGCGTAGACCGCCGCTGGAGCCCTTGGGCAACGAGCCGTTGTCGCTGCAGTACCAGAGCACCGTGTTGCCGGCGATGCCCAGTTTGCGGAGGCCGCTGCGCATTTTTCCGAGCGCGGCGTCCATCGCGGTGATCTCCCCGAAAAAATGAGCCACACCGTCCGGCTGGTCGCTGTACATTTTTTTGAACTTGTCGACTGCCACATGCGGGCTGTGCGGGTTGCCAAACCAGACCACCGCGAGGAACGGCTTTTTGCCCTTGGCCACCTTGCCGATCCAGTCCATCGCCAGCCCGGCTGTGACGTCGGAACTTTCACCCTTGGTTTCAATCACCTTGCCGTTGTGGCTGAAGAGCGGATTGTTCTCATAAAAATTTGGACTGGAAAACCATTCATCGAAGCCGCTGTTGCCCGGGCTGGCCGCGCCGTCCGCGCGCACGGAGCCGATGTGCCATTTGCCGAAGTGTCCAGTCGCGTAGCCGGCCTTTTTCAGCGCCTCGGCGATGGTGATCTCCTGCGGCCGGAGCGTGTGCCCCCATGCAAAACAACCGAAGCGGTTGGGGTGGCGGCCGGTCATCACGCTGCCGCGCGTTGGCGAACAGACGGCAGCCGCCGCATAAAACCGGTCGAACCGCAGGCCGTTTCGCGCCATCTCATCCATCACCGGCGTCTTGAGAAGGGGATGGCCGTTGTAGCCTGTATCACCCCAGCCCTGGTCATCGGCCATGCAGAGAATGAAATTCGGGCGCTCCTCCGCCAGCGGCCTCACCAGCGCAGCTACTGCGATGAAAAGTAAAATGAAAAGTCGATTCATGAGAATTACACCCAGCTTGGGTTCTCTGAAGAGTGTCGCCGCCAAGCGCAGTTTAGTCGAGCGCCGAAGGCACGGCGGACATTGCTTTGCCCTTGCCTCGGGCTGCGCTTGACCATCCGCTCCTACACGGACGCTGTGCGGAACCAAATCCTTGCCTCGATCAAACGCATCTACCTCGGCACCGCGAAGGCCGCCGGCTTAGCCAAGCGCGTGACCGATACGTTCGTCGCGTGGCTGGGCAAGGGGGCACTAATCAAGCGGCAGCCCACGATGGGCGGCGAGGATTTCGGGATGTACGGGCGCACCAAGTACAAGGTGTCGACGTTTATGTTGCGCTGGGCACGGTGCCGACCGACCTGATCAGGCGCTTTCGTGCCACCGGTAAACCGCTGCCGATGGTGCCAGCACTTACGCGCCGGACATCGAGCCAACCCTGCGCACCGGCGTCACCACCACCACCGCCGCGCTTGAGTTGTTGAAAAAATAAGCCGGCGTGGGACTTTAATTCACCGGCTTGCCGATGCAGTAGAGGTGTTCGTGGGTGCGAATGAAGAGTTGCCCCTTACTGATTGCAGGGCTGGCTGAGACCGGTTCGCCAAGTTTGTTTTGGGCCACCACCTCAAATGTTTCACCGGGGCGAAGGACCGAGGTCACGCCAAGGTCTGATGTGAAGTAGACCAGCCCGTCCGCTGACACAGGGGACGGACTGTGCCCGCCCGGCAGTCGTTCCTGCCAATGCCGCCGGCCAGTCTTGGCGCCGAAACAGCTCGCAATCCCGCTGTCCGCGACAACCAACAGAAATCGCCCAGCCATGATTGGTGATGGAACATATGCGGCCCCGCGTGTGGTGCGCCATGCGATGTGCGAGTCGGTGACATTACCGGTGCCGTCCGGCTTGATCGCCAGGATGCGCCTCTGGGGATATCCGCCGGTCACAAACACGTATTCGCCATTGTAAACCATCGACGCGACAAACTGCTCGGTCGGCCCGTCCACGATCCAGTGCCGCTTGCCGTTGCGCGGGTCGTAGCTCGCCACAGACAAACTGCCGGAGAGGATCATCTGCGTACGGCCACCGATCTCGCGGATGATCGGCGTGACGTAGCTGCGCGTCCTGTTTTCACGCAACGTCCGCCAGCGTTCCCTGCCGGACTCGCGGTCGAGTGCGACAATGTAGGCATCCCCATCGTGGTCGCCGTTGATAATCACGAGGTCCTCAAACAAAACCGGGCAGGTGTTGAAGCCATGCGCGCTCACGAAGTCGCCGACATCGGTTTTCCATTTTTGATTCCCATCGAGATCGTAGGCCGCGACGACAATCTTCCCCGGGGTGATCAACCGCTCCGAGCCGACGTTGGGAGCGACCACCTTGTCGCCCTCGGCACGCATGAAGGTGACGTAGACCTGTTTGCCATCCATGGCCGGGGTGCCGGAGGCGCGACTGTTCAAGCGATGAATCGACTCCGGCTGTGACTGCACAACGACGTTGTCCCAGATCGTTTTTCCAGTGCGTCGGTCGAGGCACAAAAGGTGCCGCTCGTTTTTCTCGGTCAGGCTGGCGGTCAGAAAGATGCGGTCACCCCAGATGACGGGAGATGAGTGGCCCTCACCGGGGATGGCAACTTTCCAAGCGACATTTTCCGTCGCACTCCATTTCGTCGGGATATTTTTCTCGGGACTGATCCCGTCCCCGCTTGGCCCGCGCCAACCCGGCCAATTTCCGGCCGACAATGTGGCGGTGAAAAGAAAAAGTGAAATGAGGATTCGCACGCCGGGAGTTTAGTGCGCTTGGGCAAGCGCACAAGAACAACCAAGCGCTTGGCCAAGCGAAAAACATCGCCAATCACGGGGCGGCACCGGATGCTTCGTGCGATGCGTGCCCTCTCCGTTTTCCTGCTCGTGCTGCTGTCGAACCTGACTTTGCCGGCCAAGCCCAATGTGCTGTTTATCGCCATCGATGACCTCGCACCGGCGTTGCGGTGTTACGGCAATCTCATCGCCAAGACGCCGCACGTTGATCGGCTGGCGGCGAGTGGCGTGTGGTTTGATCGCGCGTACAATCAACTACCGCTTTTTCAATCCGACGCGCGCCACGTGATGACCGGGCTGCGGCCGGACACCATCAAGGTGTACGATCTCGACCGGCATTTCCGCGACGAGGTGCCTAAGGCGGTGACGCTCTCGCAGACATTTATGCGC
>WTHH01000021.1 GCA_011523195.1 Verrucomicrobiales bacterium | reverse complement strand
CCGCTGCACCGCCAGCGGCAGCGCGTTGAATTTGCCTTCGGCCCGGCGAAGCCACTGCACCGCCAGCGCGTCAATGCATTCCGCATCGTCGCCAGCCAGCTGCATTGCCTTGACGACTTGACGATGAAACGAGGGGCCAAGTTCCGCGGCCAGTTGCGGCAGTAGTTGATGCCGGATTTTGTTTCGAAAAAAACGGGTGTCCGCATTGGACGCATCGTCCCGGTAATCGATGCCAGCCTCAGCAGCGTACGCCTCGATCTCACTGCGCCGTGCCGCGAGTATCGGCCGGACGAGAGTGATCTCGGTATCCGCCGGTGACGGGGATTGCAGCGCCATGCCGGCCAAGCCGCGCGTTCCCGACCCACGGGCGAGTCGCAGAAAAAAGGTCTCCACCTGATCATCGGCATGATGCGCGAGGGCAAAGGTAGTCGCGCCCAGGCTCTTGGCTAAGCGGGCGAAAAACGAGTGGCGCAGCTCCCGCGCTGCCGCCTCCAGCCCCGCACCCAACTCGGCGGCGCGCTCCCCGGTGTCTCCCCAGCCAAGCTCAAACGACAGGCCAAGCGCGTTGGCCGCCTGTTCCACAAACACCGCGTCGGCATCACTCTCCTCTCCCCGGAGTTGATGATTGAAATGAGCCACAACCAGGCGATCGCGCAGCGACAAACCGGGTTGGGCAAGCAGGTCGAGGAGCACCATTGAGTCGATGCCGCCTGACACGGCGACCACGACTTTGGACGTTCCCGGGAAGAGGTTTTTTGTCCGGGCCAGCTCGCTTATTTTTTCCGCGAGCGGATGCATGGATCAGCGGCGGCCGGTTGGCTCGGGCTCCGGTTTCTTGGCGCGGAGCACCAACAGCCAATCTCCGGCATCCGGCGCGGGACACTCCAGAGCGGAACCGCGAAGCACGGCGAGCACCTCCTGCCTTTCCCCGGTGCGGGGGTTGATCCAGTTCGCCAGCAACGGCGCGGGCAGCTTGGCCACGTTGATCTTCAGCCGCACCTCGGTCGGGGTGTAGACGACCACAAGGCTGCCGTCCGCAGCGCTCGAAGCGGCCACATACTTGGCCAGTTCGTCGTCTCCAGGCTGCTCAATCAGGACTGCCGGATCGGGCCGGAGTTTGTGAAAGTCGATCGACTGAAAAACCTCGGTCAGGTGGACGACCTGTTCGCCACCCTCGTAAGTCACGGACTCACGCCAGTTGGGCGGTGTGCCGGCGGAGGGGTAGCCGGGCGTCGCTCGATCCCCCTCGTCCCAGCCCCAGACTCCAGCCACGCCGTAGCTGACACCGGCGGTCGGCGTGCTCAACAGGCTCCAGTACAGGGCGCGGCGAACGTGGTTCGAGGAGATGGGTACATTTTTGCTGTAGCTTGGCTGCCACTCGTAGGCGGGTTCGAGATTAACAATTGGGCGATGAGGCAGCTTACCCCAATCACGACTCGGTGGCCCGTGATGAATCCAGTTGTTGGTGGCATCATCTACATCGTGGCCGCTTTGGTACCCGATCGCGGTCAGCCATTTTTCATCACGAAACGAATCGAACACCCAGCTTTTGCCTTTCGGGTGAATGAAAACCGGTGCTTTTGGTCGATCCCCGAAAATGCCCTGCCCGATTTTTTTCCAACGGGCGGCACGGTCGCCGGTGTAATCCCCGTCGCCGGCAAGTATCCACGCGCCGCACACCCCTCCCCAGCGTGCTGCCATGTAACGCCCCAGCAATATCGCCTGATCATCCGGAAGGGAGTGAACCGGGTTGGCCTCTCCGTCGATCGCCCAAAAAAGAACCGGCACACTCACCAACCCGGCACGATTGATCATCTCCACACGCTGATCGAGCCGCTTGAAGTAGTCCGGGTTAATGCTGATTTTTTCGCCGCCGGTGAACGGTTTTTCTCCGTTGGCATCACCGTCCGGCGCACCGCGCCAGTGGGTCGCCACCCATTGTACGGCGGTGAAACCCTGACTCGCCCTCACTTCGAGATAATCTTTCCAGTCCAGCTCACTTGACTTGAGCGGCCCGTTCCATGCCGTGTCGGCCATCCAGAAGAACGGCGTTTCGTTGTCGTGCATGAAATGGGTTCGGGCACGTGCCACGCGGATGGGGCCATTGCTCGTCAACGCCGAATCTCCGGTCGGTGCCGTGCAAAGGAAATCACCCTCGAGGTTGTGCAACCCTCGGTTCTCCTCATCGGAGCAACTGATCTTGAACGTCCACTTGCCGACCATGTCCGGCATGAAACGAATCTTCCAATCGTCGCCGCCGTCCCAGAATCCATCGACCGTCACCGGTTCACCCACCGGAGGTGTGAACTCGGCCTTGAGTTGCACGTCCTGCACCGGATTATCGTACGACTTGAGGCTGACCAACTCGCCCTGAAAACGGGACCACTTGGGAATCAGAGTCAGATTTTCCTGGGCAACAGCCGACACGGTTGAGCCGACAAAACCCAACAGGACAGCCAAGCCGGACGCCCGGAGCATCAAAGTTTGTCTGATTGAAAAACGCATAAACGTAGCGATCAGGAACAGGGGGGGGAACATGTCAGAAATATTACCAAAGCGCAAATTGGATTCACGACTTGGTTTCGGATTCCATTTTTGCTTTTCGAGCCTTAAAACCCTCCAACATTCTTATGAACTGCTGGGGTTGTAACGGCTGCACCAACCAGCCAGCCCCACCTGCAGATCTGACCTGCTCCTTTGCTTCGTTGTCCTTACTTGCCGCGATAACCACCACAGGAGTCTGTTCGTGTCCGGGAATTAACTTTACTTGCGTGATGAAATTGGCTGCCCCTAGTTCCGATAATGGTTGCTCAACAATAATTAAATCGGCTTGGTTCGATTCCAAAAAGCTCAGGCCTTGCTTGTCGCTTTCTGCCACAACAACTTGATTTCCCATAGCAGCGACCGTTGCCTTCAAAAACTTTCTCAGCGACGGCGAAGAGTGTACTACTATGACTGACAATTCCATAAAAACAGCTCCCACAAGCTCAGGCCCACTCTCGGATGACGTATTAACAAGCGCAAGCTATGAATGTTTAATGATCTGGCTTAGCAATGAGCGTATTTTTTCACTAGAATCAGATTGATGGGAATTTCATCATTTTTCGTCACTTGCGTCTCGGACAAGGTTACTTCAGTATATTCGCCTTTAAATGAGCCGTTTTTCTGTTTTTATTATTCTATTGTGTATTGGAGAACTGACTCCGGGGGCTGTGGTTATCAATGAAATACACCTCAACCCAGATGTCAAAATTGAGCAGGTCGAATTTATTGAGTTGCACAACACCGGGGAACAACCGGTCGACCTCAGCGGCTGGAAGCTGGAGAACGCCGTGCAGTTCACCTTCCCCGTCGGCAGCTCCATTCCGGCCAGGGGCTTCACCGTCGTCGCGCATCAACCGGATCAGTTCAAGGCCAAGTTCGGCGGCCAGGCGCTTGGCCCTTGGATCGGCAAACTCAACAACGACGGCGAACGCATCGAGCTGCGCGCGCCGGATGGGCAACTGGTCGACCGTGTCCGCTACCGGCTTGGTTTCCCGTGGCCGGTCGTCGGCGACACGCCCGGCTATTCGATCGAATTGATTCATCCCGACCTCGACAACAACGACGGCCACAACTGGAAAGCCTCCGTGCGCGGCGACGCCTCAAACAAGGCCAACCGGCTCATCCTCAGGGGTAGCCAGTGGAAATATCTCAAGGGCAAAAAGGAGGCATCCAACCCGCGCTCCGCCTGGCGCAAGCCCGACCACAAGGAAACCGGCTGGCTGAGCGGCAGCACGCCGATCGGGTACGGGGAAAATTTCATAAAGAAAACGCTCGGCGACATGCGCAACAGCTACACGTCGGTTTACTTCCGGAAAAAATTCACCGTGAAGGATGCCAAGCAGATCGGCGCGCTGCAGTTCGCGATCCAGTACGACGACGGATTCAACGCCTGGATCAACGGCCGCCACGTGGCCGGTGCGAACATGTCCACCAAGGAGCCACGCTTTAACACCAGTGCCAGCTCCGCGATCGAGGAGCACAGCTTCGTGGAGTTCGACCTCACCTCGCCGGGCGGCTACTTGGTCGAGGGGGAAAACGTGATCGCCATCCAGGTTCACAACGCCTCGATCGGAGGCAGCAGCGATTTCTTTTTTGACGCCGAACTCACTGCGGTGGTCGGCCCGGCCAACCGTGGGCCAACACCGGGCGCGCAAAACTCAATCTTCTCCGCCAAGACTCTGCCGCGCTTGGCCAATGTCGAGCATCTGCCCACGCAACCCAAGGCGGGTGAGTCAGTGACGATAACGGCTGAGCCAAGCGCCGTGCCAGAGGGGGCCAAGCTGGAGGTCCAGTATCAGGTCGTTCGCCCAGGTAACTACGTCCACATTGACGATGCCGCCTATGAGCAAAACTGGAAGACCCTACCGATGAACGACCTTGGCCAAGCGGGCGACGCCAAGGCCGGGGACAGCGTCTTCAGCTCGCAGGTGCCCAAGGCCATTCAGCAGCATCGCCACCTCATCCGCTACCGGGTGACAATTCGGACCGCGCTTGGCCAAGCGATCACCGCGCCCTACCCCGACGATCCGGCGCCCAACTTTGCCTACTTTTGCTACAACGGCGTCCCCAGTTGGAAAGGGCGCACGCGTACCCGCGGCGAGATCATCGAATACCCAACCGAGTCGCTGACCCGCGTGCCGGTCTACCACCTGATCTCCAAGAAAAACGACGTCGAAACCTCGACATGGAACGAGCAGTACCGCGGCGACAATTACAAGTGGAAAGGCACGCTGGTTTACGACGGCGAGGTGTACGATCACATCCGCTACCGGGCGCGCGGCGGCGTGTGGCGCTATGCGATGGGCAAGAACATGTGGAAGTTCGACTTCAACCGTGGGCACGGTTTCCGCGCGCGCGACCATTACGGCCGCGAATACAACACGCGCTGGGACAAGCTGAACTTCTCAGCCTGCATCCAGCAGGGCAACTACCTGCACCGGGGCGAGCACGGAATGTTCGAGGCGGTCGGCTTCAAGCTGTTCAATCTCACCGGTGTCGAGGCGCCGCACACGCACTGGGTGCACTTTCGGATTATCGACGAAGCCGATGAAAACGGGGCCACGCAATACGACGGCGACTTTTGGGGACTCTACCTTGCGATCGAGCAGATGGACGGCCGGTTCCTCGACGAGCACAACCTGCCGGACGGCAACCTGTACAAGATGGAAGGCGGATCGGGCGACCTCAACAACCAGGGACCGTTCGCCGTCACCGACAAGTCCGACCTCAACAGCTACATGAACCGCTACAAGGGCAACCCCAGCGAGGACTGGTGGCGCACCAACATGGACCTGCCCCGCTACTACAGCTACCGCACCGTCGTCGAGGGCATCCACCACTACGACATCGGCTACGGCAAAAACTATTTCTACTACCTCAACCCCGAGACAAAAAAGTGGGCCACCCTGCCGTGGGACCTCGACCTGACCTGGGCCAGCAACATGTACGGCAACGGCGAGGAGCCGTTCAAAAGCCGACTGCTGCGCCGCTCGGTTTTCAAGGTAGAATACGGCAACCGCGCCCGCGAGATCATCGACCTGCTTTACAACAACGACGAAGGCTACAAGTTGATCGACGAACACGCGGCGATCATCGACCACCCCGATCCCAACTGGCTGTCGATCGTAGATGCCGACCGCGCCAAGTGGGACTATCACCCGATCATGGCCTCCGGCAAGGTCAACTCCGGCAAGGCCGGCAAGGGCCGTTTTTATCAGCGTGCCAGCACGAAGGACTTTCCCGGTATGGTGAAGCTAATGAAAAACTACATCCGCACCCGGCATAATTTCATCCTCAAGACCGCCGCCCGCGACACGAAGCATCCCGCACAGCCGGAGATCAGCTACGTTGGCGGCGAGGGTTTCCCTGTGAACAACCTGCGTTTCCACAGCTCGGCGTTCTCCGACAAAACCGGGGAGTTCGCCGGCATGAAATGGCGCCTGGCCGAGATCACCGCGCACGATGCCCTAGCGTACGATCCGCAAAACCCGCGCAAGTATGAGATCGATGCCGTGTGGGAGTCGGACGTGATCAGCGAATTCGCCGACAGCGTCACGATCCCGGAAGGCGTGGCCGAGGTGGGCCACTGGTACCGGGCCCGCGTGCGGATGCTCGACGACACCAACCGCTGGAGTCACTGGTCCGACCCGGTCGAATTCCGGGCCGGCGAACCGGACACGCTCGAGCGCCTCAAGAGCCACCTCGTCCTGAGTGAGCTGATGTACCACGCTAGCGAGGGTGCGGACTTTGACTACCTCGAGCTGCACAACACCAACGACAAGACGCTTGATGTTGGCGGTGTCGCGATCTCAGGCGGCGTGCGGTTCATTGTGCCGGCTGGCATGCAGCTCGCGCCGAACCAGTTCGCATTGGTGATCGGCAACAACGATGTCTCTGCGTTCCGCGCCCACTACATACTGGACGACGCCACGCTCATCCTTGGTACGTTCCGTGGTAAGTTGGCAAACAACGGCGAACAGGTCTGGGTACAGTCGGCGACCGACGGGGCCACGCTTGTCTCGTTCGAGTACAGCGACGATGACAACTGGCCGCAGGCCGCCGATGGCGACGGGCGGTCGCTCATTCCGGTGGTCACCGATCCGGAAAAACAGGCACTCGGCGACCTGAACCATCCGAAGAACTGGACGGTCAGCGCCGCGAACGGTGGTTCACCTGGCGCGGACGACGGCCCGGCAGTGTTGCCGAAAGATAGCGACGGCGACGGCATGCCGGACGCCTGGGAACTGGCACACGGCCTGAACCATCTGCTCGACGATGCGGCGAATGACCCCGACGGCGATGGCGCAACCAACGCCCACGAGTTTTACTCCGGCACGCTGCCGAAGGATACCGACAGTTTCCTCCGGCTCGAATTCGCGCTTGGCCAAGCGGGTCAGGTCGAGATCGAGTTCACCATGCGCGACGGGCGCTCGTACATGCTGCAATCCGCCGACACGCCGACCGGCCCGTGGGGCGCCCTGCCCGGCGACGTGTTCACCCCGGCCAGGGGGCTGGAAAAGGAGGTCAAGCGCATCCCGGTTGGCCCGGCCGAGCACTTGGCCAAGCGCTTCTATCGGCTGCGAGTTCAGCGTTTGGCAGATTAACGATTTGGGGCTACCCTGCTTGGCCACGTGCGCCCGGGAGCGCTGCGTGGTGTGACCAAAATGGATATTCAAGTAGCAGTGCTGTGCGATGCAGCCACGGATTACAAGGGCAAGCTGAACCTGCTTGGCACGTTCAACTCCGTCTATACGAAGGAACTGCCGGCAAACTATCCGCAGTGCTCAATCGTGTTGCGGATCGTTTTTAAGCGGGTCGAGGAGGGTGAGCACAAGCTGCGAATCAACTTCGTCGACGAGGACGGCAAGTTCGTCATGCCCAGCATCGAGCTGCCGTTCGAGGTAAACGTACCGCCCGGCGACTCGTTTCTTTACCGGAATTTCATTCTCAACATACAGCGGCTGAAGTTTGAAAAATTCGGGCAGCATGCGATCGACATCGCGATCGACGGCCGGCAGGAGGCCAGCATTCCGCTCGAGGTCAAACAGGTGCCCGACAAGGAGAACACGGCCGACGGCGAGGAGGACGCCTGAGCCACCCCACCCCACCCCAATCCAGAGCAACCCGCGCTTGGCCAAGCGACTTGGCCGTTGAACAACAGACCATAATCGAATGACCAACAGACTCTTCACGCTCGCTCTGGCGCTCGCCGCGTTTGCCGCGCCGGGCCGGGGGGTCGATCTCATTAAGGAAGGCGCCGTCTTCAAGTACCACAAGGGCACCAAGGACGCCTCGTCGCCGCGCTCGGCGTGGACCGGCATCGACTTCGATGACGCCTCATGGTCGCGCGGCAAACTCCCGTTCTACAACAACGAGGATGTCGAGGGCGGCACGGAGCTGAGCGACATGAAAAACGGCTACTCGACCATCTACATCCGGCGCAAGTTCCGGGTGGCAGACCCCTCGCTGTTCGGCGCCGGCACGTTGCAGGTCAAGGCGGACGACGGCTACGTCGCTTGGCTCAACGGCGTGGAGATTGCCAGCCTGCACAAGCCCTCCTCCACACTCAGTTACAGCTCGCGCTCGGCCAAGACCAACCGCGAGCCGATCAAATGGCACGAGACAAAAATCCACAACCTCGGCGGTGCCACCGAGAAGGGTTGGAATGTTCTCTGCGTCATGCTGCTCAATTTCAGCAAGGGCAACAGCGACGCCTACCTCGACGTCCGGCTCTCATCCAAGGAGCGCGAGTTCGTCCCGCCCGAGGTAGTCTCCGTCAGCCCCGAGCCGGGCGAACTGGAGAAACTCGACTCAATCACCGTCAAGTTCAGCGAGCCGATGTCCGGCATCGAGGCCGGCGACCTGATGGTCAACGATTACCCCGCCCTGTCCGTGTCGGAAAAGGGCAACGCCTTTACATTCAAACTGGACGATCTGCCGCCTGGGAAAATCGATGTCTGGTGGTCGCCGAACCACGGCATCGGAGACCAGGCTTCGCCACCGAACGCGTTTGCACCGAAAAACGACCCTTGGACGTACGAGCTGCTCGACCTCGTGCCGCCGCGCTTGGCCAGCCACCTGCCGCTCGAGGGCACGGTGCGGCAGTTTAGCCAGGCGGAGGTGTGGTTTGACGAGCCGGTGCAGGGCGTGGACGCGCGCGACCTGATGGCCAACGGAGTCACGGCCGTGTCAGTCACCGGGATCGGCGCCGGGCCGTACCTGTTTTATTTCAAAGCGATCCTGCTTGGCCAAGTGGAGTTGACGTGGGCGGACGATGCCGACATCACCGACTTCAACCGCACGCCGAACCGGTTCGACGGCCAAGCGTGGACGGTGCAGGTCGATGCCGAGCACACCCCGGGCGACGTAGTGATCAGCGAGCTGAGCGCCGCCTCGGTCAAGGATTACAAGCGTGTGGATGGCGACTGGATCGAGCTGCACAACCGTGGCGAAAAGGAGGTCAACCTCGAGGGCTGGTCGTTGACGGATGATCGCGGCGATCTGGCCAAATGGCTCTTCCCCAAGGTGACGCTCGACCCCGACGAGCGGCTGGTGGTGTTCGCCACCGGCGAGGATGACGCCAGCAACCCCACCCGCCTGCACACCAATTTCAAGCTGAACCCGAACGGGGAATTCCTCGCATTGTGCAGCACCGAGTCACCCCGGCGCACTGTGTCCTCCGTGCGGTTTCGCGAACAAGCACCGGGCAACAGCTTCGGTCTGAACGCCGACGATGAATGGGTGTATTTTGAAACACCAACCCCCGGCAGTAAAAACAGCACCAAGACTGTCAGCGGCCGGGTCAAGCCGGTGCACTTCAGCCTCCCGCGTGGTTTTTACGAGCGCAAGGCAGTGTACCTCACCCTCTCGACCGAGACTCCCGGGGCGACCATCCGCTACACGACCAATGGGGACACCCCGGCCTGCTGCGGCAACGGCCGCTACGAGACCGTAGGCAAGGTCTACACCGGCCCGATCCGCATCTCCCGCACAAGCATCGTCCGTGCGGTGGCATCCAAGGAGGGAATGCTCTCCTCCAAAGTGAAAACCAACACCTATTTTTATGGATTGTCCGCCAGCCGCAAACGTCTCCCCGCCCTGTCACTGGTGACTGATGACCGCCACCTCTGGGGCACCAAGGGCATCCAAAAACAGCCCAACGCGCAGCGCCGCGGCATCACGTGGGAGCGTCCAGTCTCCGCCGAGTTGATCCGGCCAGAGGACAACGGCGGCTTTGCCGTGGACTGCGGCATTCGCATCCAAGGCGGCGGCTACGTCCGCCCTCGTTACAACCCGACGGGCCAGTTGCCATTCAGCAAGTACTCGTTCCGGCTTTACTTCCGCGGCGACTACGGCACGGGGCGGCTGGAGTACCCGCTTTTTGGCGACACACCGGTGCAGTCCTTCGATCGCATCGTGCTGCGGGCCGGTATGAACGACCACACCAGCCCGTTCATCAAGGACGAGTGGTCACGTCGCCTCGGCTTGAATACCGGGCAGGTTCAATCACGGGGCACGTTCGTCAATCTATTCATCAACGGCAAATACAAGGGCTATTATAACCCTACTGAGCGGATCGACACCAAGTTCCTCGCGGATTGGCACCAGACGGATGAAAACTACGACGTGATGGCTCAATTCAACGAAGTGCGAGCCGGTAGCAGTTCTTCATGGAGAAAACTAATCTCCAACGCTCGACGCTACGATCTCACCGACCCGGAAGACTTTCAGAAGTTGGAACAGCAGGTGGACATGGCCAACTTCGCCGACTACCTCCTCCCGCTGATTTGGATCGCCAACCGCGACTGGCCCCACAACAACTGGCGGGCCGCACGCCACAAGCCGGATGGGCCGTTCCGGTTTTACGCGTGGGACTCCGAACACGCCTTTCAGGCCGGTACCAGCCATAACACGATCAACAACGAGCTGGGCTCCGGGAACAATGCCGATCTCGCGGTCCTGTTCAACCAACTGAGAAAAGGACCGGAATTCAACCTGCTGTTTGCCGACCGCGTTCACAAGCATTTCTACAACGACGGCGGCCTCACCGACGCTGCTATACGTGAGACGTACGACGAACTATACAACACAGTCAGAGGTACCGTGAGCCTCAACAAAAACTGGGGGCTTAACTGGATCAAAAACAGGAGGCGCAACATCATGAAGCACCTCAAGGATGCCAACCTGGCGGCGTCCGACACGGCGCCAAAGTTCAATCAATTCGGCGGGCTTGTGCCGGGCGGATTCAACCTCAAGTTAACCGCCACGAAGGGGGACATTTACTATACGACAGACGGCTCCGACCCGCGCGTGCGCTTTGCCAACTCGGTCTCCGGCACTGCCAGCAAATACGACAGGGCCGGCGGCGTCACGCTCACTAGGGGCGCACAGGTCAAGGCCCGCACCATGAACGGCGGTAAGTGGAGTGCCCTCACCTCGGCCACGTTTCAGGTGGGCGACAGTGCCGCGCCGATCCGCATCACCGAGATCATGTACAACCCGCAGGGCGGTGATGCGTTTGAATTTGTCGAACTGCAAAACGTGGGCGACTCCGAGCTGAACCTCTCCGGCTATTCGCTCGACGGCATCTCGTTCCGGTTCGCCGAGGGCAGCCCGCCGCTCTCTCCCGACACGCGACTGCTGCTGGTCAACGATGCCAACGTGGAGGCATTTCGCAGTCGCTACCCCGGCGTGCGCATTGGCGGCCTGTACGAGGGCAGCCTGTCCAACCGGGGCGAGCGCTTGGCCCTAGTCGACCGCAACGGCGAGACGGTGCTTTCGGTGGACTACAAGGATCGTGGCGCTTGGCCAAGCGAGGCCGACGGCGACGGCTACTCACTGGTCCTAGCCAACGCGGACGGCGACCCCGACGCCCCGGCCAACTGGCGCGCCAGCTTGGCCAAGGGCGGTACCCCCGGCAAACCAAGCGCGGACACGCCCGAGCCACTGGTGGTTATCAACGAGGTGCTCGCGGAAAACGTCAGCATAGTCAAGAACGGCACTCGGTTCCCCGACTATCTGGAGCTGAAAAACGTGGCTGGCACCGATGTGTATTTACAGAACTGGAGCCTGAGCGACAACCCGGCCAAGCCACGCAAGTTCAATATCCCGGCCGGCGTTGTGATCAAGGCGGAGGGTTACCTAACCATCTGGCTGGATGACGACCACGAGGCGCCCGGGCTGCACGCCGGATTTGCCATGGACAACGACGGCGACACCATCGCCCTGTTCAACCCGGCCGGCGAGCGGGTCGACGTGATCACCTTCGGGATGCAGGTGGCTGACCACTCCATCGGCCGCAGTGTCAACGGCTGGGTGCTCAACCAGCCCACCCCCGGCAAGGCCAACAAGAATGCCAGTGTGGCCGACCTGAAAAAACTCCGGCTCAACGAATTCGGCGCGGCCTCCCCGGCTGGCGGGGACGACTGGGTTGAGTTGTACAACATGGACAGCAAACCGGCGGCGTTGTTGGGGCTGAC
>WTHH01000503.1 GCA_011523195.1 Verrucomicrobiales bacterium | reverse complement strand
CCCAAGAACAAACTGCCGGATGACGCTATCGCGAAATTGACCGAATGGATCAAGATGGGCGCACCGGACCCCCGTGATGGGAAGTCCGCCGAAATTTCTGACAAAGGTGAATTCGACATCGCCAAGCGTAAGGCGGAGCACTGGGCTTGGCAGTCGGTGCCTCGAGACGTCCAGCCTCCGGCTCTTGATGCAGACGCCGGCTGGCCCCGGACCTCGATCGACCAATTTGTCCTCGCCCGTTTGCAACAGGGCAAGCTTTCACCCAGTGGACCGGCGTCGCGCCAGACGATGATCCGCCGACTGTACTTTGACCTCACTGGACTGCCGCCCACGCCGGCGGAAATCGAGGCGTTCGTTTTTGACACATCGCCGATCGCCTACGAAAACCTCGTCGAGCGGCTGTTGGCGTCGCCGCATTTTGGTGAACGCTGGGGCCAGCACTGGCTCGACCTCATGCGGTTTGCCGAGACGCGCGGGCACGAGGCGGATTACCCCATTCCACAGGCCTATCGCTACCGCAACTACGTCGTACGCGCCCTCAACGCCGACGTGCCGTACAATGACTTTGTCGTGGAACACGTCGCCGGGGACATGGTCAAGCAGCCGCGCCTTGATCCAGCCACCCGCGAGAATGAATCGGCGAAGGGGGCGGGATTTTGGCATCTCGGCGAAGCGACCCATTCGCCAGTGGACATTCGTGGCGATGAGTGTAACCGCGTGCACAACCAGATCGACGTTTACTCCAAGGCATTCCTAGGCCTGACGATGGGCTGCGCGCGTTGCCACGATCACAAATTCGACGCCATCTCGACGGCAGACTACTACGCCTTCGCCGGTTACCTGCAGAGTTCCAGTTATCATTTGAAAGATGTCGCCGACCCGGTCGCGCAGGACAGTGCCCACAAAAAACTGGCCAAGCTCCGTGCGGAAAATGAGACCCGGCTCGTGACCGAGTACGCTGCCACGGTGAAAACCCGCGTGAGCCGCGTTGGCGACTACCTCCCGGTGGCTGCGAAGATATTGAACGAAATCCCGACTGGCGAAGACGCTCCCAAGCCGGCCGATTACATCGCTTCGCATCCCGCGGTGAAGGCCGGGGCCGAGGCGGCCAAGTTGAATGCTGACAAACTTGCGGCCTGGGTGGCCTACCTCGACAAGGCGCGGGGCAGCGCGGCCGATCCTCTTCACGGCATCGTCAAGGTGGCGCTCGGCCAGTCGCGCGGCGATGCGGTGGCCGCAATGCGCAAACTCGAGGCAGACACCACCGCGCAGGCCAAGTCGGTCAAGATCATCGAGACGATTGAGGAGGGCGAACGTAACTACGTCAAAAGCGAACGAGACTGGCGCGCTGAGGACATGGTTGCCGACTATCGCCGTGAACAGGACAGCGGCGAGTGGTTTCCCGGCGGCAATCAGTTCGGCGCCGGGCCGATGAAAGCCGGATCACCTGTTTTTGGAAACGACCCGAACCGGCCGATCATGGAATTCAACGAAAACGGGGCGGCGCGAAACGACGAGTTGAGCACCCGATTTTCCGGGCTAATCCGCACGCGCACGTTTGGCGTCAACGGAGACATGCTTTGGTACCGCTACAAGGGCAAGGCAGACGTGTTCATGGCGGTGAACTCACACCGGCAGGTCGCTGGGCCGCTGCACGGGATCGTCCGCCAAAAACTCGACAGCAAGGGCGACGAGTGGAAGTGGCACGGGCATCGCGTGCGCGACTACATCGGCTTCCGGGTACACGTGGAGTTCACACCGCGCGGCGACTTTGCGCTCGAGCGGGTGCAGTTCGGCGGGAGCGAACCGCCGGTGATCCGCCCGGTGAACTCGCGCTTGGCCAAGCTGCTGGAGAGCGACACCGGCTTGGCCAAGGGCTTGGTAGACGTGTTTGTTTCCGCTGCAACCGACCAGGCGGGCGGCAAGGCCGGTCGCGAAACGGCGCAGTTGCTCAACTGGGTGATTCGCCACGACAATTTATTGGAACGCCCGGCCGACCTTGGCCAGGCGGCGTCTGGTTTTGCGGCATACCAAAAGCAGCGATCGAATATTGAGAAGAGCATCCCGGGTGCCTCGTGGGCGCTGACACTGCTCGATGGCAGTGGCGAGGATGAACCAATTTTGGTGCGAGGCAATCACAAGTCACCGGAGACGAAACTGGTGCCGCGATCATTTCTGGAGGCCTTGGCCAAGCGCGAGGCGCCCAGCCGCGGGAGTGGCCGGATGGCCTTGGCCAGGCGCATGGTCGACCCTGCCAACCCGTTCGTCTCCCGCGTGGTGGTGAACCGTGTCTGGCATCATCTGTTTGGGCGCGGCATCGTCGAGACGGTCGACAACCTCGGCGCCACCGGCAAGGCGCCCACGCATCCGGATCTGCTCGATTTTCTCGCCTCGCAACTCATGGACCGCGACTGGTCGTTGAAGGACATTATTCGACAGGTGGTCCTCTCCAGTACTTACCGGCAATCGAGCAAGCCAAACATGGCCAGCGCGAAGGTTGATCCGAACAACTACCTGCTGCATCGGATGCCGATCCGTCGGCTGCAGGGCGAGGTGATCCGCGACCGGTTGCTCGCCGTGTCCGGCCGCATCGACAAGCGGCAGTTCGGCAAAGGGCCGATGGTGCATATCACGCCGTTCATGCGGAACAACCGCAGCCCCGGCGGCAGCGGCCCGATGGATGGCGACGGACGCCGGAGCATTTACGTTGAGGTGCGCCGCAACCACCTCGAGCCGATGCTGATGGCGTTCGACAAGCCGACGCCGTTCTCAACCATCGGCAAGCGTGTGGTGTCCAACTCGCCGGCGCAGCCGTTGATCATGTTGAACAATCCGTTCGTGCACGCGCAGGCATCGATCTGGGCCGACGCACTTTTGAACTCCGGCACATCTGCCACCGGTGAACTGGTGAACCTCGCTTACCAGCAGGCGTTCGGGCGCGAACCGGAACCGTGGGAGGCCGAGGCGGCGGTGGGCTTCATCGAAGCCCAGAAAAAAGAGACCGGCAACGACTCTCTCAAACAACCCCTGACAGACCTATGCCACACACTATTCAACGTGAAAGAGTTCGTGTTCGTTAACTGACCTGATTTTTAAAACGAAATGAAATTGCAA
>WTHH01000178.1 GCA_011523195.1 Verrucomicrobiales bacterium | reverse complement strand
AGCGTGGTGTAGTCCTCGCCGATCGTGCCGAACATGCCGGAGACGATCTCGATGCCGGTGGCGGCGAAAAGTTCCGGCGTTTTTTCCCAAGCATCCGGGTTGTCACGGAGCGGGTCGAGGGCCAGTTGCACGCGGGAAAGCCCTATTTCGCGGAGGTTCGCGATCAGAGCCTCGGGGGTCTCGGGCTGCAGGGACCAGCTGCATACAGCCAGGCGGGATTCGATTTGTTGTGTCATCTTCGGGAGCGCCGTTTGCGCGCGCCCAGTGTCCAGATTCCACCGGGCGTGACAAGTTCGGACTTGGCCAAGCGCTTGGCCAAGCTCATTGCGCTTTTCAGTTTTGCGGGGGGGAGGTAGGGTCTCGGAGGTGTCTTACCAAGTCATAGCTCGCAAATACCGTCCGCAACGGTTCAGCGATGTCGTCGGTCAGGATCACGTCAGCCAGACGTTGGCCAACGCCATCAGCACCGGCCGGATCGCGCACGCGTATCTTTTTTGTGGGCCAAGGGGTACCGGCAAAACCACGCTCGCACGGATTTTTGCCAAGTGCCTCAATTGCACCGACGGCCCGAAGGTCGATTTCCCGGATGACGACCCCAAGGCACAGGAGATCGCCGGGGGGCGGTCGATGGATGTGCTGGAGATCGATGGCGCCAGCAATCGTGGCATCGATGAAATCCGCGAACTCCGTGACACGGTGATGTACGCTCCGGCCTCGTCGAAGTTTAAAATCTACATCATCGACGAGGTGCACATGCTCACGAAGGAGGCGTTCAATGCGTTGCTCAAGACGCTGGAGGAACCGCCCGAGCACGTGAAATTCATGTTCGCCACCACCGAGCCTGAGAAGGTACTGCCGACGATCATGTCGCGCTGCCAGCGCTACGACCTGCGGCGCATCCCGGTCAACCTTATCGCGGAACATCTCAAGTACATTTGCGGGAACGAAAACGTGAACGCCGCCGAGGAGGCGCTTTACGCGATCGCCCGCGGTGCGGAGGGCTGCATGCGCGACGCAGAGTCGGCGCTCGATCAGCTCATCAGTTTTTGTGGTGACAACATCAATGAAGGCGATGTGCTCTCGATGTTCGGCCTGACGGCGCAGGAACAGTTGTTCGCGTTGGCGGACGCTATCCTCGCGGGAGACTCCACGAAGGTGTTGACTGAACTCAACGCTCTCGCCGGGCAGGGGAAGGAACTCGGCCGACTGGTGGGAGACCTGCTGGAGCACATGCGAAACCGGCTGGTGTACACTGTATCCAAGGGCGACCTCGGAATGCTGGAGATCAGCGAGGCCGAGGCCAACGCACTCAAGAATGGCACCGGCCAGGCGAGCGAACAGGCGCTGTCCCGTGTGTTGGATGTGTTGACCGACTGCGAAGGACGCCTTCGCTTGGCCACGTCCAAGAAAATTTTACTCGAGGTATCGTTGCTCAAGGCTGCACAGGCCAAGGCGGCGATGAGCATCGACGAGGTACTCGGGCAGCTGCAAAAATTGCGTGACTCCGACACACCCACCGCTAGTCCGCCCCCACCAATGCAATCCACCCAAGCGGTAGAACTCGCCCCCAAGCCGGCTGCCCCGGCTCCGAAGCCCAAGCCTGCACCCGCCCCGACTGCTGCTCCAGCCTCGGCAAAAGGACCGGTTTCGGCAGATGATCTGCAGGCGTTGTGGAAACAGCTTTTGGCTGGGGCGAGCAAAGCCAGCCCGTTCACGCAGACTTACTTTCAGCGTGCCCAGCCGGTTTCGTTTGAGAAGGGAATGTTCGTGGTTGGGCTTAGTGGCGAGCATCTGGCGTTGGTCGACAATCAGCGGAACCACGAAATGTTGGCCGAGCAGATCAAGGCACTGGGCCATGAGGGCGTGCAGTTTCGTTTTGTGGACGACCCGCCGCCGGAGGACAGCGCTCCGGAGCCAGTGCTGGAACCGATCGGAGACCTGCCGGAGCCAGAGCCGGCTGCAGAGGTGGAGGCCGCCTCGTCGCCCAAGGCGAAAAGGGAACCGAAACCGGAGCAGATCAACCCGGATGATTTTAAAAACGATCCGCTGATTCAAAAGGCGCTGCAGCTGTTCAAGGGCCGGATCGTCGAGGTGCGAAAATAGAGGGATTTTTTATGGCAAGCATAGGCAAATTGATGAAGCAGGCCGCAAAAATGCAGCGGCAGATGCAGGAGGCTCAGGCCCAGATGGCCGACAAGGAGGTCGAGGCATCCAGCGGGGGAGGTGCCGTGAAGGTCACCGCCACCTGCGACGGGACAGTGAAGTCGATCAAGATCGATCCGGACGCCGTCGATGCCGAAGATATTTCCATGTTGGAGGACATGGTGCTGGGCGCCGTCAATCAGGCGCTTGAGCAGGGTCGTGAAATACAGGCGTCGGAGATGGGCAAGCTGACTGGCGGCATGGGCGGGATGGGTTTGCCCGGGCTCTGAATCTATCCTCCGTGGCCTCGCTCCCCAAACCGCTCGAGGCATTGGTTGTCGAGTTGAACCGTCTGCCCGGCATCGGCCCGCGCTCGGCAGAGCGCTTGGCACTTCACCTGATTCAGGCGGAAACCGCCGTGGCCAAGCGCCTGGCCGGTGTGCTCGTCGAGTCCCGGCAACAAATTGTCGAGTGCGGCCAGTGCGGCGGCCTGGCCGAAAAAACGCCCTGCGCCATCTGCGCCAACCCGGCGAGGGACGAGCGCGTGCTCTGCGTGGTGGAACGGGCGGTCGATATTTTGAATGTCGAAAAGTCGGGCGCGTTTCGCGGTCGCTATCACGTGCTTGGCGGCAAGATTTCTCCGATGAACGGTGTTGGCCCGGAGGAGTTGCGCGTCGACGCGCTCGAGCAGCGCTTGGCCAAGGGCGGGATTGACGAGGTCATCATCGCATTGGGTACCGACGTTGAGGGGGATGCCACCAGCCATTACTTGGCCAAGCGCTTGGCCAAGCAGGAAGTGGAGGTGTCCCGCATTGCACACGGGCTGCCGGCCGGGACCGGGCTGGAGTACGCTGACGAACTCACGCTCAGCCAAGCGCTCGAGGGGAGGAGGGAACTGGAGGTTAAGTGAGCGGGCAGCTTCCGAGAGTGGTCGTGTTCGACCTTGGAAAAGTGCTGGTCGATTTCGACTACAGC
>WTHH01000520.1 GCA_011523195.1 Verrucomicrobiales bacterium | reverse complement strand
GGCAGTATAGGGCGGTCGCTGGGGGGCGCAAGGCATTGACTCGCTGTGTGCTAGGTGGTCATAATGGACGCCGGTTCCCACCCATCTGGAAGGGGAACATTTTCAACGCAACCCGACCATGACTTCAGGTTTCAGCAAGCTACGGCTTCTGGCGAATCGCTGGAAGAGTATCATTATTCCTTCATTTTTCACCCTTGGAGCGGCCTTGGCCGTGGTGGTGATTGCCGCCGACGCACCGGCTTCCGTCCCGACTGCCGCCACCGAGGCGCCACCCATCACGTTATCCGACCTCGATGGCGATGGTGACCTCGATCTGCTGGTGGCTGCGACGCTTGGCCAAGCGCAGGCACAGACGGTTGATGTCTATGCCAACGACGGCAACCGGATGACGCCGTTGGCCAGCGGCTTGGCCAAGCGCGACTTGGACACGGAGCTGGCGGAACTGCTGCCCGGTTACTCCCGGTTTATTGCTGGGATGGAGGTGGAGAAGGTGCCCACGGAGGATCAGCTTGGCCAAGCGCCGTTGCCGCCGCTGCCACCGGGCATGGAGGAGTTGGCCAGCGACCCATTGGCGGCGCCGGAACGGTTCGACAATTCATCGAGCAGTCTCGGGGAGGACTATCCGTTGGTGCGAACGCACACGATTAATTTTGCCGCGATGTCCGACCGGGTGTCGGCGGCCAATCCCGGGCCGGACGAGACGGTGCGGCGGCATCGGTTGTTGAGCATCAGCAAAATGGGCGGACTGCCGGAGGAGGAGTTTGTGCCGGAAGGCCCGAGCCTGTTGGGTGGCGATTTCAAGCCGGGGATGCGGGATCACTTTCTTGGCGTAATCGACAATCACACGGCGATCCCCGCGGACACGCACGGTGCAGTTGGCCCGGAGCACTTGATGGTGGCGTTGAACACCGAGATCGCGGTGCAGACCCGCGAGGGTGAGTTGCTGAGCAAGGTGGGCTTGAGCGATTTTTGGGGAGGCTTCGATCACGGCTTCGTGTTCGATCCGAAGGTGGTATACGACCATTTGGCCAAGCGTTGGGTGCTGTTCACCATCGCGGATGTGAACACGACCAAGTCGGCGGTGTTGATCGGCCTCTCAAAGACGAGCAACCCGAACGGTGAATGGGACATGGCGTCGATTCGGGTGCACCCCACGTCGGTCAAGACGAACTACCTTTACGCTGACTATCCGAGTGTCGGCTACAACGGCAAGTGGCTCGCCGCTTCGGTGAACATGTACAAGGGCACCAATGAGGTGGCTGGCACAAAGGAGTTCGTCGGCTCGCGCATCTACGCCTTTCACAAGCCGGACTACATTCGCAACGACCGGGCGTTTTACACGCAGTTTGATGATCCCGGATATTTCACCGTGGTGCCGGCGACGACGCACGACGCGGCCGACACAAACCTGCTCTTTGTCACCGAGAACAGCACACGGGCGCTGCGCATCAGCGCGCTGTCCGGAAAAGTCGGGCAGGAGCATTACACGCCCAAGTTTGCCGCCACGCCGCTGAAGGACATCGTGCCGTGGGAGTTTTCCATCGGGAAAACCAACATCTCACCGCAGAAAGGCACCGCGAAAAACATCTTCGGCAACGACTCGCGCATGCACGCATTGATCAAGCGCAACGGCAAACTCTGGGCGGCGCACCATGTGTTTTTGCCGGAGGGTGTGACCAACGTGAATCGCACGGCCGTGCAGTGGTGGAATCTGGAGACGAACGCCACGATCATTCAGCGCGGCTACATTCAGGATACCAACGGCGTGAAGCAGTACACTTTCCCGAGCATTGCGGTGAACAAAAACAACGATGTGTTGATCGGTTATTCCGGGTTTACAAAGGATACCTACGCCAGCTCGTTTTACTCCTATCGCAAGGCTGGCGATCCTCTTGGGGAGATGAGCAAGCCGGCGCTGTTCAAGTCCGGCGTGGCACCGTACGTCAAGCTGCGTGCCGATGGCCGGAATAGCTGGGGCGACTACAGCGCGACGCAGGTTGATCCCAACAACGACACCGACATGTGGACGATTCAGATGTATGCCGAGACGCGCAACACTGACCAAAAGGGCATCCCGGACGACAAACGGGATCGCTGGGGTACGTGGTGGGGGCACGTGGCGTTTCAGCCGGATGACCCGCCGGTGATCGTGGTGCACCCAGCAAACCAGACGATTATGCAGTTCGGATCGACCGTGGAATTGTCGGTTCAGGCCAAGGGCGCCGAGACGCTCACCTACCAGTGGCGTTTTGACAACAAGGACATCGAGGGGGCCACGCAGGCGTCCCACACGATCGACAACTTTCAGCCGGAACACATGGGCCGCTACGAGGTGGTCGTTCGTAACGCCGTGGGCTACACGCGCAGCAAGTCCGCAGTGTTGGATGCCGTCCTGCCGAGCATCGGCACGCCGGCCAATTTGAAGATCATCGACGGCGCCAACGTCACCATGACCACCGCGCCGACTCCAGTTGAGACGGTGATCGGTATCCACACGAACGTGGTGTTGAAGGTGGAGCCGAAAGGCACCGGGCCGTTTGCGTATCAATGGAGCTTCAATGGCGAGGCGATTGACGGGGCCACGGCCAGCTCGGTCGATATCGGCGTGATGACGCCGACCACCGAGGGAGCGTACACGGTCAACGTGCGCACCGCCATCGGCGAGGCCAACTCCGAGCCGGCCCAGCTCGAGTGGCTGATTTTCGATGAACCCAAGTTTTTCAACCTAAACCTCACTGACGAGCAGCTTGGTTTTCAGGTGCACGGCCACCGCTGGACGACGAATGTGTTCGAGTATTCGTTCGACCTGAAAAACTGGAAGACGCTGCGGAAGGGAGGGGAGGAGGACTTGATGTTCAACGCCTCCGGTAAAAACAGCAAGGCGATCGACCGGCCGGCCGGGGTCGACACGCTGTACGTGCGCGCGCTGCTCAAGACGGAAAAATATTCAAAAAATGCCATCGGCTACACCCGGGTGACGTATCCCACCGGCAAATCGCTCATCGCTAACCCGTTGAGTCGAGAGGATGGCAACACGTTGGCCAAGCTGTTCACCGGGTTCCCTGATGGCACCACCTTGGCCAAGCTGGACGAGGCCACCGGCGAGCTGACGGTGAATGTGTTCGAGAGTGG
>WTHH01000267.1 GCA_011523195.1 Verrucomicrobiales bacterium | reverse complement strand
ACGCTCCCGCGCGGACTTGAATCACTTGGCCAAGGGTTTGGTTTAGTTCTTGGCTTTGGGGTTGGGGAGGTCGGTAATGCTGCCTTCGAACAGTTCGGCTGCGAGGCCGATCGATTCGTGCAGGGTGGGGTGGGCGTGGATGGTTAAGGCCAGATCTTCGGCGTCGCAGCCCATCTCGATGGCAAGTCCGATCTCGCCCAACAGTTCGCCGGCGTTGGAGCCGACCACGGCCCCGCCGATGACGCACTTGGTTTCCTTGTCCCAAATGAGCTTGGTCATGCCGTCGGCGCAGTCGGAAGCAAGTGCGCGGCCAGAGGCTGCCCAAGGGAAGATGGAGACTTCGTAGTCGGTTCCCTCCGCCTTGGCTTCCTCCTCGGTTTTGCCCACCCACGCGACCTCGGGATCGGTGTAGGCGATGGAGGGGATCACCTTGGGATCGAAGAAATGTTTTTTGCCGGCGATGACCTCGGCGGCGACGTGGCCCTCGTGGACGCCCTTGTGGGCCAGCATCGGCTGTCCGACGATGTCGCCGACGGCGTGAATGTTCGGGACGTTGGTCCGGAGTTGTTTATCGACCTCTATGAACCCGCGGTCGGTCACCTCGACTCCGGCCTGCTCCGCGTCGATCAGTTTGCCGTTGGGAGTGCGGCCAATGGCGACGAGGACGGCGTCGTATTGCTGGACCTCGGTGCCACCGTCCTTGGTTTCGAACGTGACTGAGATGCCTTCAGGTTGCGCCTCAACGGCGGTCACCTTGGTTTCCAGCCGGTACTGGTAAACGTCGCGGGTGGCCTTGGTGAAGTTCTTGATGATATCCTTGTCGGCGGCGGGTATGACTTGATCTAGCATCTCGACCACCTCGACGGTTGAGCCGAGCGCCTGATAGACCATGCCCATTTCCAGCCCGATGATGCCGCCGCCCATGAGCAGCAGTCGCTTGGGGGTTTCTCGTAGTTCCAGAGCGTCGGTGGAATCCCAAATTCGGGGATCGTCGTGCGGGATAAATGGCAGCTGGATTGGCTTGGAGCCGGCGGCGATAATGGCGTGTTCGAATGTGACTTCGACCGGCCCGTCTTCGCCTTCGACGGCGATGGTGTTGGGGCCGGTAAATTTTCCGTACCCGTTGACGATGCGGCATTTGCGGAGCTTGGCCATGCCGCCGAGGCCCTTGGTCAATTGGCCGATGACTTTTTCCTTCCACGCACGAACCTTGGCCAGATCGATTTGCGGTTCGCCAAACTCGACGCCGTGCGCGGAAAGGGCGCGGGCATCCTTGATGACCTTGGCCACGTGAAGCAGAGCCTTGGATGGTATGCAGCCCACGTTGAGGCAGACGCCGCCGAGACTGGAAAAACGTTCGATGATTACGGTGTCCAGCCCGAGATCAGCGGCGCGAAAGGCAGCGGAATAGCCGGCCGGGCCGGAGCCGAGCACGACGACCTGTGCCTTGATCGGATCGCTCATCAGGCCTGCAACTCCTCCCTGACGGCGTCGAGCGCCTCCCTGAGTGCATTGAGGAAGCGGACACCTTCTGCGCCGTCGATGACGCGATGATCGTAGGACAGCGATAGCGGCAGCATGAGCCGAGGCTCAAACGCCTCGCCGTTCCAGACCGGTTTTTTGTCCGCTCGAGACAGGCCTAGGATGCCCACCTCGGGGGCGTTGATGATCGGGGTGAATTGTGTGCCGCCCAAGCCGCCGAGGCTTGAGATGGTGAACGTGCCGCCGGTCATGTCGTTTTTTGTGAGCTTGCCATCGCGGGCTTTGCTGGAGAGTTCGCGCAGGTCTTGGGTCAGCGCCACGCAGTCCTTCTCATGCACGTCGCGGACGACAGGGACGACGAGCCCGTTGGGCGTGTCCACCGCAATGCCGATGTTGACGTACTTTTTGAGAACGACGTTCTTCTCATCGCTGGATAGTGAAGAATTCATTTGTGGCAATTGCTGCAGCGCGGTCGCCAAAGCTTTCATCACAAAAACGAGCAGGGTGAATTTGATGCCGGATTCCTTCTCGGCTTCTGCGGCGTTGAGTTTTTTGCGCAGCGCCTCGAGGTCGGTGACGTCGACTTCGTCCCACTGTGTGACGTGGGGGATGCGCACCCAATTACGGTGCAGGTTTGCGCCGGTCAGTTTTTTAATCTTGGTGAGCTTTTGCTTCTCGGTGTCACCGAATTGGTCGAAGTCCACCTCCGGCCACGGCAGTAGGCCAAGCGCATCACCACCGCCACCGCCGGCCTCGAGAATGCGCAGTGCTTCCTTGACGTAATTCTGAACGTCCTCCTTGAGGATGCGGCCCTTCCGGCCGGAGCCACGTACCTTGGCCAAGTTCACTCCGAACTCACGGGCCACTCGGCGTACCGAGGGGGAGGCGTGGGCGTACTCGCGGTTGTCAACGAAGCCGCTTGGCCCGGTGATACTTTGCTGTAACTGCTGCACTGGTTGTTGGGTGGGCGCTTGGCCAAGCGCGGGAGCGGGAGCGGCAGCGGGTGCGCTTGGCTTGGCTGCAGTCGGCAGTTCGGTGACCTCCATGACGAGCAGCGGTGTGCCGGTGCCGACAGAGTCGCCGGTCGCCACCTTGATCTCGGTGACTTTGCCCTTGTGCGGCGACGGCACCTCCATGGCGGCCTTATCGCCCTCGACACTGATGATCGGTTGCTCCTCTTCGATCTCATCGCCCACGGCCACGTGGACATCGGTCACGTTGACTTCGTCGGTGCCGACATCAGGCAGGGAAACTTCCTTAGCGACGATCACCGGTTCAGTCGGCTTTTCTTCCTCGGCAGTTGACTCGGGTTCGACCGCTGGCGCATCGCCCTCGGCGGGATCGAGCATCAGCACGAGCGTGCCGGTGGAGATGGAGTCGCCGACGGCGACCTTGATTTCCGTAACCGTCCCAGCATTGGGGGAGGGCACCTCCATGGCGGCCTTGTCGCCCTCGACGCTGATGAGGGGCGAGTCCACCTCGATCGCGTCGCCCACATTGACGAGAATCTCGGTAACATCCGCAGAGTCTGCCCCGATATCCGGTAAATGAATTTCAATTGCCATGACTCGGGTTTAGCAGAAAAGCGGATTGGGTTTGTTGACGTCGATTTCGTACTTCGAGATCGCCTCTGTGACGGCGCTCGGCTCAACGTCGCCGCGCTTGGCCAATTCGTTTAGAGTGGCTACGACCACGTAGTGCCGGTTGACTTCGAAATGAGTGCGTAGGTTTTCGCGGCTGTCGGACCGCCCATAGCCGTCTGTGCCGAGCACGGCGTACGATTCCGCCGGGATGAAGGCTCGTACCTGCTCGGCGTAATTCTTCATGTAGTCCGTGGCAGCGATCGCCGGCTCGGTGCCCAAAATGTTTGCGATATACGGGACGCGGGGTTCGGCTTCAGCGTGCAGTAGATTGTGTCGCGCGACGTTCTGACCGTCGCGGGCGAGTTCGTTGAACGAGGTCACACTGTAGACATCAGAGCCGATGCCGTATTCGCTGCTGAGAATTTCCCCCGCCTTCATAACCTCGTTGAGGATGGTGCCGGAACCGAGCAACTGCACCTTGCCCTTGTCGCCGTCGTTGCTGAGCAGTTTGTAAATGCCGCGGCGGATGCCGTCCTCCGCACCCTCCGGCATGGCCGGTTGGTGGTAGGTCTCATTCATCAGGGTGATGTAATAGTAGATGTTTTCCTGATCCGGGCCGTACATGCGCCGGAGTCCGTCCTGGATGATGACCACCACCTCGTAGGCGAACGTGGGATCGTACGAGACACAGTTGGGAACGGTGCTGGCGAGAATGTGACTGTGCCCGTCCTCATGCTGTAGGCCTTCGCCGTTGAGGGTGGTGCGCCCGGCGGTTGCGCCCAGCAGGAAGCCCCGCGCCTGTTGGTCACCTGCCAGCCAAGTCATGTCACCCACCCGCTGGAACCCGAACATGGAGTAGAAAATATAAAACGGCACCATCGGCAGGTCGTGCGTGCTGTAGCTGGTTGCCGCCGCGACCCACGACGAAATGGCCCCGAGTTCGTTGATGCCCTCCTGCAGCACTTGGCCGCTTTCGTCCTCCTTGTAGTAGGAAACGCCCTCACGATCCTGTGGCACGTAATTTTGGCCGTGCGGATTGTAGATGCCTATCTGCCGGAACAGTCCCTCCATCCCGAACGTACGCGCCTCGTCGGCAATAATCGGGACGATTTTATTTCCGATCGCCTTATCCTTGAGCAGGATGTTTAACGCTCGGACGAATGCGAGAGTTGAGGAGATTTCGCGGGATTGCTCGCCCAGCAAGCTTTCGAAATCACTGAGTTCAGGTACGTGAAAGTCGCCGGTGAAGTTGGGTGAGCGTTGAGGCAGGTAGCCGTGAAGCGCTTGCCTGCGGGCGTGCAGGTATTCGTGCTCGGCTGTGCCTTCCTCCAGTTCGAGATAGGGAAACTTGGGGATGTCCTCGTCGGACACGCGGTCGTTGAGCCATAGGCGGTCTCGCAGATGAATGATCGAGGAGAGATCCATTTTTTTTACCTGATGGGCGACGTTTTTACCCTCGGCTGCAGTGCCCATGGAGTAGCCCTTGACGGTCTTGGCGAGAATCACTGTCGGCCGGTCGATGGTTTCCTCGGCGCGTTTTAGTGCTGCGTAGATTTTTGATGGATCATGGCCACCACGGCGAAGTGCAAAAATCTCGTCGTCGGTCATGTCCTCTACAAGTGCGGTTGTCTCCGGGTATTTGCCGAAGAAGTGCTCGCGCACGTAGGCGCCGTCTTTGGACTTGAAAGTCTGGTAGTCTCCATCAACGGTCTCGTTCATCAACTGCAGGAGCTTGCCAGACTTGTCCTTGGCCAAAAGACGATCCCATTCGCTGCCCCAGATGACCTTGATCACGCACCAGCCGGCTCCGCGGAAGAGGGCTTCGAGTTCTTGGATAATTTTGCCGTTGCCCATCACCGGGCCGTCGAGCCGTTGCAGATTGCAGTTAATGAGAAAACACAGGTTGTTTAGTTTTTCACGTGCGGCAAAGGACAATGCACCGCGGGATTCCGGCTCGTCCATTTCGCCGTCGCCGAGGAACGCGTACACCCGCTGGCGCGACGTGTCCCGCAGTCCATTGTTCTCGAGGTATCGCAGGAAACGCGCCTGATAGATTGACGAAATCGGGGCAAGCCCCATGGAGACCGTTGGGAACTGCCAAAAATCCGGCATCAATTTCGGGTGCGGATAGGAGGACAGGCCCTTGCCATGAACCTCCTGACGAAAGTTGTCCAGCTGTTCCGCGGTTAGTCGACCCTCGACGAATGCCCGGGCGTAGATGCCGGGGGAGATATGGCCTTGATAATAAATCAGGTCACCCTTGTCGTGTTCATTCGGCGCCCGGAAGAAGTGATTGAAACCGACCTCGTAAAAGGCCGCAGCCGATTGGTAAGAGGCCATGTGGCCACCCAGTTCAAGATTCTTTTGCGAAGCACGCAGCACCATCATGATAGCGTTCCATCGGATGACGGAACGGATGCGTCGCTCGATGGTGATGTCCCCGGGGTAGGGGTGCTCCTCGGAGAGGGGGATGGTGTTGCAGTACTGGGTGTGAATCCCGGTGGGCAAGTCCACCCCGTTGGCTAGGGCCTCATCGAGCACCTGTTCCACGAGGTACTGGGCGCGCTCGACGCCCTCCGTCTTGATGACGGAGTCGATGGCATCGAGCCACTCCCTGGTTTCAGCCGGATCTATGTCGATCATTGAATAAAAAAAATAGAACGAATGCTGCCTTTTCGCAAAAGCATGACGTCATCATCAAAAAGGGGAGGTGGTTTTTGCCCAAGCGTCCGTCATGCCGCTTGGCCTGATAACCAAGCGATCTACCTGCTCCTCCTCAAAACCACGCGGAGGCAAACTAGTCTAGTCGAACCAACTAGTCAAAAGGCCTTTTTAGCCTGATGACCTTATTTTTTGCCCCGCATTTGGGCCTTCCAGCTGTCCGGTTTCTCGGAAATATCGCTGTTGTCCTCGTAATGCTTCTGGAGCTTGGCCAAGCGGTTCTTCATCCGCTTTTGAAGCTTGGCATGTTCCGGTTTGCCGTAGAGGTTGGTCAGTTCGTCCGGGTCGGACTTCAGATCATACAGTTCCCACTCGTTTCCGAACTGGTAAAAGTGCATCAGCTTGTAGCGCTGAGTACGGATGCCGTAGTGACGCGGCACCATGTGGACGCTTGGATACTCGTAGTAATGATAATAGATGCTCTTGCGCCAGTCGTCCGGATTTTGGCCCTTGAGCAGCGGCACGAGCGAACGGCCCTGCATGTCGCTGGGAATCGGTGCCCCGGCCATCTCCAAAAACGTCTCAGCGTAGTCCAGATTCTGGATGAGATTCCGGTTGCGGCTTCCCGGCTTGGTTACGCCCGGCCACTTGACGATGAACGGCATCATCAGGGACTCCTCGTACATCCAGCGCTTGTCGTACCAACCATGGTCGCCGATGTAGAAACCCTGGTCGGAGGAGTAGATCACCACCGTGTTATCGTCTAGGCCAAGCTCCTTCAGCGTGTCCTGCAGGCGGCCAATGCTCTCGTCCACCCCCTTGACGCAGCGGAGGTAGTTCTTGGCGTAACGCTGAAATTTCCAGCGAACCAAGTCCTTGCCCTTGAGCTTGGCCTTGTGGAATGCCTCGTCTTTTGGCCCGTAGGCGGCACGCCACTTGGTCAATTGCTCCTTGCTCATGCGCTTCATGTTGTGCCATGCGGATCGATCCTGGCGCTTTTGTGAGGGCGGTTGGTTGAACTCCGGGGTGAGATCGACAAACAGGTCGTAGTTCAGGTCCATGTGCCGGTCGATCTCTAGTTCCTGATGTCGCGCTGGCGGGGCGTTGTCCTCCCATTTGTCAAACAGCGTCGGCGGCTCGGGAATGGTGATGTCATCGTAAAGGTCGAGGTGGCGTAGGGCCGGCATCCAGTTCCGGTGCGGTGCCTTGTGTTGCACCATCATCACGAACGGCTTGCTTTTGTCGCGCTTCTCCTTGAGCCAGTTTACCGCGAGGTCGGTGACCACGTCGGTGCAGTAGCCGTCGAGGCGCCGCCGGCCATCTGCGAAGATCATGTCCGGGTTGTAGTAGAGGCCCTGGCCCGGCAGCACGGCCCAGTCATCGAAACCCTGCGGTTTGCCCTTGAGATGGCTCTTGCCGTAGAGCGCGGTTTGGTAGCCGTTTTTGCGGAGGATTTTCGGGAAGATCTGCTGATTCCAGTCGAACGAGTTGCCGTTGTTCATGAACCCGTTCTTGTGGCTGTGCTTGCCGCTGAGGATAACCGCGCGGCTTGGCCCGCAGATGGAGTTGGAACAAAAGCTCTTCTCAAACAGCATTCCCTCCCTAGCCAGCTTGTCGATGACCGGGGTGGGGTTGATCGACTTCAGCCAGCCGTTGTATGCGCCGATGGCGTGGGGTGCGTGGTCGTCCGTGAAGACAAACAAAATGTTGGGTCGCTCTGACTTGGCCTCGGCCACCGTCAGCAATCCGGCGAACAACGTGAACAGGGTAACGAATCGTTTCATGGCAAAAAATCGGGCCGGAAAACTACCACCTGTCGTCCGCTTGGCCAAGCGATCAGTGGATGACGACCATCTTGGTCTCCGTCATCTCCTCGATCGCGTACTTCGGCCCTTCCTTGCCCATGCCGCTGTCCTTAAGGCCGCCGTACGGCATGGTCTCAGCGCGCCAGGCGGTGCCGAAGTTGATGTGCAGATTACCGCTGTCCACTTCGCGCGCGAACCGGATCGCCTTGTCGATGTCCTGTGTGAAGACGGCGGCGCTGAGCCCGAAGCGACTGTCGTTGGCCAGGTGGATCGCGTCGTCGACGCTCTCTGCACGGGCCACGCCCACAGCCGGGCCGAACAATTCCTCGCAACTCATCCGCATGTCACTGCGGACGTTGGCCAACACAGCGGGTTGAATCACCGCGCCGTTGCGTTTGCCGCCGCAGCGGAGTTCTGCCCCGTCGCGTTGCGCCTGGCCAAGCCACTCCTCGACGCGCTGTGCGTCCCGTTCGCGGACGAGCGGGCCAACGTTCGTTTGATCGTCGAGCTGGTTGCCGGCGGTGAGTTGGCTGACCCTGGCGGTGAGCGCGTCGAGCAGGTCGTCGTGAATACGCGGCGTCGCCAGAATGCGCTGCGAAGAGATGCATACCTGCCCGGCGTTGGCAAAGCCGGTCACGGCGACGGCATCGGCCACCTTTTGCGGGTCGGCATCGTCGAGCACGATGACGGGGCTGTTCGAGCCAAGCTCCATCGTAACTCGTTTCAAGCCGGCCAAGCGGCAGATTTGTTCGCCCACCTCGGCACTGCCTGTGAAGCTGATCTTGCGGACACGCGGGTCGCTGCAGATCGCTTGGCCAAGCGCGGCGCCGGAACCGGTCACACAGGCGATGGCCTCCTCAGGCAGCCCGGCCTCGAGTAGCAATTCCACCAGTTTAAGCGAGGAGAGAGGGGTGTCGGAGGCCGGCTTGAGTAGCACGGCGTTGCCGCCGGCGATCGCCGGGCCGATCTTGTGCGCGACGAGGTTGAGCGGAAAGTTGAATGGGGTTATAGAAGCTACAATGCCGCACGGTACGCGCAAGGTAAAGCCCAGTTTGCCGACCCCGCCCGGGGTGGAATCCAGCGGCACAGTTTCGCCGTGCAACCGCCGGGCCTCGTCGGCTGAAAGATCGACCGTTTCGATGGCGCGCCCGGCCTCGATACGGCCCTCCGCCAATACCTTGCCCTCCTCGGTGCTGATTAGTCTACCCAACTCCTCCTGCTGCGCACGCATGAGATCGGAGGCCTTACGGAGAATCTCGACGCGCCGATGTGAGGGCATGTTGCGCATGACTTCCGCTCCCCTGGCCAGACCATCGATGGCAGCGGTGATCTCGGTAGGGGAGGCGCTCGGCACTGTGTCGATGACTGATCCGTCAAACGGGTTTAGCACCTCGGTCTTTTCGCTGAGATCTCGCCACTTGCCATCAAGGAAAAGCTTCATGGCAGGAGTTTCGTGTCCGCGCTTAGCCAAGCGCAACAAAAAAGCCTGTTGATGATCATCGTGGATTGTCTGTTTTTAAACGCAGAGCATGTAGAGCACGCAGTGGCTCAAAGGGCCGTAGAGTTAAATGGGAGGGCCAAGCGCTTCAGGTTTTCTCAATTCGATAGTTGATCATCGGCCCTCTAATTTTCCAAGTAGAGGGGTTTTTTTGTCTTTGTTAGGAATGCCAATAGATTTAAGAGGCGGATTATCGGTTACGCAATCCCAGCGACGCTGCGGATGATGTCGTCGAGCGGGATTGAAGGCCGGAAACCGGTGAACTGCTCGAGCTTGTCGATCACTGGTTTGCGCCGCTGCATGTCCTCAAACCCGGGATCATACGCCTGCTCGTAGGGGACAAGCTCGACTGTGGATTGGGAGCCGGTCAGTTCGACCACCCGCTTGGCCAAGCCGAGGATGGTTACCTCCTCGGTTGATCCTATGTTGAAGACGTTGCCAGCGGCACGGTCACACTTGGCTAAGCGCAGCAGTGACTCGACAGTGTCATTGACGTGGCAGAAACAGCGCGACTGCTGGCCGTCGCCGAAGACTCGGATCGGCTCGTTGGCCTTGGCTGCCTCTACGAAGCGCGGCAGCACCATGCCGTAGCGGCCGGTTTGCCTCGGGCCGACGGTATTAAACAGGCGCACAACCGTGACCGGCAACTGTCGCTCGTTGTGAAAGGCCAGCGCGAGAAATTCATCCATTAGCTTGGAGCAGGCGTAGCTCCATCGGCCTAGCGTTGGGGGACCGATCAGCAGGTCGTCATTTTCGTCGAATCCTTCACGGGAGCTTTTGCCGTAGACCTCCGAGCTGGATGGCAGCAACAGCGGCGTGCGGTTGGGCGCGGCCGCCTCGAGAATGGCCTCTGTTGACTTTAGGTTAGTCTCGATGGTGCGGATTGGAGACTGCACGACGAGGTCGACTCCTACGGCAGCGGCGAGGTGAAAAACGTAGTCGGAGTCGGCCACCAGTTGGCCAAGCGCAGGGCAATGAGTGACGTCGTCCTCAATGATCGTCAGCCCAGGGTTGTCGGCTAGATGAGTCAGATTATCACGTGATCCGGTGGAAAAATCGTCGATCACCATGACGCGTCCACCTTGGCCAAGCAGCCGCCCGGCTAGGTGAGAACCGATAAAGCCGGCGCCGCCGGTGATGAGGGTGTTTTGTGCTTCGGGCACGCCGCTTGGTTTCATTTATTGGCCCAGCTGTCAAGCGGGGGCGGCGTTGGCTCGACAAGCCTGCTTGACCTGCCGCATATTTGTCGTGCTTTGATGGGAAGCGTTTTTCAGTCCAAGTGAGAATTCTTGTTGCCATAACCGGAGCCAGCGGGGTGATTTATGCCCAGCGGCTGCTGGACTGGTTGGGCGAGACCGAGCACGAAACTCATGTCGTGCTTAGCAGCTATGCTCAAGCGGTCATTCGACAGGAATTGCCGACCGAACTCCGTCTGCCTGAAGGCGTGGTGCCGCATGGGCTTAAGAGTATGAACGCCCCGTTTGCAAGTGGCTCGAACGTGATCGACGCCATGGTAGTGATTCCCTGCACGATGGGCACGCTTGGGCGGATTGCCCACGGCCATAGCGACAACGTCCTGCTGAGAGCAGCCGACGTGGCGCTGAAGGAAAACAGGAAATTGATTTTGGTGTCCCGCGAGACACCACTCAATTTGGTGCACTTGAAAAACATGGAACTGCTGTTGCAGGCCGGGGCGACGATCCTGCCGGCGAACCCCCATTTCTATGCCAACCCAAAGACGATTGAGGAGGTGGCGGATACGGTGGTTTCACGGGTACTGGATCATCTCGGCCTCGCGAACGAAGCCTCGCCGCGATGGCAGGAGGAGGAATGAGTCAGGCCGAAGCCATGAAGGCATCCAAGCTCAAAAGAGGCGGGTTGGTTGGTGTGATTTTGAAGTGGGGCGAGTTCGTCAAGTTCTCCCACACGATCTTCGCGATGCCGTTTGCGTTGGGGGCGATGATGGTCGCCTCCCGTGAGCATTATCGATATCTCGAGGAGGCCAAGGCCGACCTCCCGGCACCGGCAACCGAATATGGATTCCCCGGCATTAAGCTATTTTTGTTAATACTCATTTGCCTGATTTGCGCGCGCACCTGTGCGATGGCGTTCAACCGGATTGTTGATCGCAAGTTTGACGCCAAAAACCCCCGGACGGCCAACCGTCATTTGCCTGCGGGGGAGATCAGCCTGTTCAGCGCGTGGACACTTTGCGGATTGAGCGCTGTCGGGTTTCTGGTGGCGGCCGGGTTCATCAACACCGCATGTCTGGTGCTTGGGCCGGTAGCTTTGTTCTTCGTCTGTTTTTACTCGATGACCAAGCGGTTCACGGATTACACGCACGTCTGGCTGGGCGTCGCGTTGGCGCTGGCTCCCATCGGTGCATGGATCGCCGTGAAGGGCGGTACGATGGTGGAGTTGTTCACCCTGTTGCCGTTCAGCCAAAGCCTGCTGCCGCCGCTGGTGCTTGGGATCGCAGTCGTCTTTTGGCTGATCGGGTTCGATATCATTTATGCGATGCAGGATTTTGATTTTGACCGGCAGCACGGACTGCGTTCTCTGGTGACCGCGTGGGGGCCGAAGAACGCCCTCATGGCCTCGTTTCTCTCGCACATGGTCATGCTCGGGTTACTTTTGTTGTTTGGCATCCTGTGCAAGATGCGGGTGGCCTTCCTGATCGGCTGGCTGATCATCATGTTTTGCCTGATGTTCGAACACTGGATCGCGCGTAAGCGCAGCCTGAAGTGGGTGAACACTGCGTTCTTCAAGCTCAACGCTGTGATCAGCTCGGTGTTCTTCGTGGTGGTCGCCACCGAGGTGTTGTTTCCATTTTTCCGTCGACTGCAATGAGCCTGTTCATTCCAGAATCCCTCGCAGACATCCGTGACAAACTCGCGCTTGGCCAACGGCTGGATGACGCGGAAGCGCTTCGCCTCTTCGAGTGCGACGACCTCAACACGCTTGGCCAACTGGCCGACGAGGTCAACCGCCGCAAAAACAACAATCGCGCCAGCTACATTCTCAATCGATATTTCAACTACTCCAACTACTGCATCCTGAGCTGCCAGTTC
>WTHH01000345.1 GCA_011523195.1 Verrucomicrobiales bacterium | reverse complement strand
ATACAACTCCGGCTTGTGGTCGTATGAATCCACATGGCTCGGGCCGCCGGCCATGAAAAGGAAAATCATGCGCTTGGCTCGCGGCGGAAACATCGGGTGCCGCTGAACCAGTGTGGATGGGACACCCGCCTGCACCTGTTGGCACAAACCGGCCAAAGCCAACGACCCGAAGCCACAGGCCGTCGTTTTCAACATCTCTCTACGAGAACGCAGTTGCACGGCGAAACGATAATCCAACTCAGCCCCGCGTCAATCCAAGTATCTGAACTGAATACTGGAAATCAGCGAGTGCGCGAGTGCGGCCCAGGGGCGATTTTCGGCACTCGGAACAGCATCCGACAAGAAGGCCATCGCCACTTGCGCCTCGAACGCGCTGGGTTCGCGACCGAGCGTCAGTCGATAAGCGAGGCGCACCCGCTCGGCGTCGGTATGACCGAACTGCTCGATGCGCTCACCGGCACGCTTGGCCTCTTCATTCACAAAGGGGCTGTTCAAAAGATACAACGCCTGCGTTGGCAGCGTGGTCTCGATTCGGCGACCGGTCACGACATTCGGGTTGGCCACGTCGAATGTCTCGAACACCTCCATCAGCGTGTTTCGGAAAAGCGGCACGTAGACACTCCGTCTCACAGTGTCGAATTCGTAGCCCCAGTCGTACTGTGAAAACTTGCGAATCGTGTAGCCACCCTGTTGGTCGCTGAGCTGGCCACTGATCGCGAGGATCGAATCCCGGATGGCTTCGGCCGTAAGCCGCTTGCGATTGGCTCGCCAAAGCAACCGGTTTTCCGGATCCGCCGCCAAGCCTTCGCTCTCACCCACCGAGGAAAGCCGATAGGTTCGGGAAAGGACGATGTGTCGGATCATCTCCTTCACCGACCAGTTGTCACGAGCGAACTGACCAGCCAACCAGTCGAGCAAGCCGGGATGGCTTGGCACTTCGCCCATCACGCCAAAGTTGTCCGTAGTACGCACCAACCCCTGCCCGATCAGGTGGTGCCAAATGCGGTTGACCATCACGCGGCGCGTCAACGGGTTCTCCCCACTGGCAATCCACTCGGCCAATTCTCGTCGACCACTGCCGGCTGTGATTTTCGCCTGGGCATCTGCTTGCCTGCGGCTGGCCACCTGAAGGAATCCGCGCGGCACGATCGGCCCCTTGTTACGGATGCCTCCGCGAATGTGCACGTGCCAGTCGCTTACTTCTTTTTGATCCTGGACGGCCATCGCCTTGGGCGAAGCGGCCGGCTTGGTTTTTTTTAATGACTCCACGCGCTTGGCCAAGCGATCCACTTCACCCCGCAGCTTGGCCAGTCGCCCCTCAAGTTCCGGGTCAGTATTCAACTCCAAAAGCGGCACAAACATCACGGCATCGGCGATCGTAACATCACGCGTACCTTTGTTCGACAAGGTAATCGCCGCCTTGCCGGCCTCAAACTGGAACCGGCCAAGCACTTTGAAATTGTTGTTGATCGGCGGCACCTCACGCTGGTTGACAAACAATGTGGTCTCGCCGCCAGCGTAAGGGATCGTTACCGGCACCTTTTCCGAGCGATTGGTCCCGTGCGTGTAACCGACACGCACCTCGTACTCCCCGGCCTTTTGCAACTCAGCCGTGAAGACTACCTTTTTCAGCCCCTTCCCCTCGCCTTTGTCGTGGATGTAGTTTTTCCCGTAAAAATTCTTGTTGCTCGTGGACTTCATCCAGTCGCCGATAATCTCTGCCTGTGTATTGTCGACGACCACGCCCGCCCTGCCGGTCGCCACCTCGATTTTTTGAAGTTGCGCCCTCGCTTCCTTCAGCGCCGTGTTTGCCTCTTTCATCGCCTTCGAGTGCTGTTCCATTTTTTGCTGCACCTCGGGAGATGGGGAGAGGCTGCGCTCCACCCAACCGGAGACGTTGCCCGGCACAAGCGACTGGGTGCTGCGAAAGATCCCCGCCATGGCGTAGTAGTCCCGGGTCGGGATCGGATCAAACTTGTGGTCATGGCACCGGGCACAACCGATGGTCATAGCGAGGAACGCCCGCCCCACGGTCTCGATCTGTTCATCGACCACCTCCATCCGCAGCAGTTCCTTGTCCTGCAACTCGTAATTGTGCGGGCCAAGCGCAAGAAAACCGGTCGCCACGAACCGCTCATTTTGTTGAGCGCTCGTTCCTTTCGGCAACAGGTCGCCAGCGATTTGCTCGAGAATGAATTCGTTGAACGGCTTATCGCGATTGAAGGCATCGATGACGTAGTCCCGGTAACGCCAAGCGTTCCGAAACATCAGGCTGCGTCCGCCACCACTGCTCTCGGCGAAGCGGGCCACATCCAGCCAGTGCCGTCCCCAGGTCTCGCCAAATTGCGGCGAACTGAGCAGGCGATCCACCAACCGCGCGTACGCTTCCGGTGATGTGTCCGCGAGAAACTCGTCCAACTGTTCCGGGGTCGGCGGCAGCCCAACGATATCAAAGTACAAGCGGCGCAGCAGCGTCTCCGGCTTGGCCAAGCCGACCTGCCCGATCCCCTCCCCGGCCAGGCGATTCAGCACGAACCGGTCGATGGGGCCAAGCGACTCCCCTTGGCCAAGCGCTGCGTCCACCTTCGGCGCTCTCGGGTTTGTAACCGGTCGGAACGACCAAAATTCGCGTCCCTTGGCCAAGTCGATCTCTTCCGTCTTTTTGGCCACCTCACCCGACCGCGGGTCCGGCGCGCCGGACTCAACCCACTTTGCCAATGCCTCCCGCTCTCCCTCCGAGAGGCGATACTTGGGTGGCATCTTTAGGTCGCCATCGGAGTAGCTCACTGCCCGGATAAGTAGGCTCGCCCCGGGATCGCCCGGCACGATCGCCGGCCCCGAATCGCCACCCGTCACCCAGCCTTCCCGACTGTCCAGTACCAAACCTCCCTTGGCCTTACCGCCCTTCGTCGAATGGCACTCGTAACAATGCTTGTGGAAAAGCGGACGAATTTGTTTCTCGAAAAAATCAAACTCCGCCGCCTGCAGTCCCGGTAACAACACGGTCGCAGCAACCAGCAGCGCGATCACTGCCGGTACCAAGCCGATTCGTTGTGCCTTAAAATCCTCCAAATTACTTCGCCGCAAAGCTATGCCACGGGCCGACACAAATCCAGCCAAGAAAAGTGGATGCCACACGCTTGACCCCCTGCCAACT
>WTHH01000020.1 GCA_011523195.1 Verrucomicrobiales bacterium | reverse complement strand
TCACTGCTCCTCACCGGCCAAGCACTTGGCCAAGCGGATGAAGCCAAGACAAACTGGCAGGACAGCATCGTCCTGCTGGACGTCACTAGGAATAACTTCAACTTCCGCATTCCGTGGGACAAGCGTGCCCAATCAGTCTCAAAATTCGGCGCCGTCATCGAGGGTAAGGAACTGCTGACAACCGCCGCCGGCTTGGCCAACCATACGCTCGTAAGATTGCAGAAAGGCGGTCGCGGCAAATGGACCAACGGCGAAGTAAAGTGGATCGACTATCAGGCAAATCTCGCGATCATCGGAGTCAATGATGACGAATTCTGGGAAGGGTTGAAGGCCATTAAATTCGCTGTTGCCAACGGCCTTAAAGAGGACCTTCAAGTCATTCGTTGGCGCGGCGGCAACATCGAGAAACGCGCTGCAGAGTTCAGTCGCTTTACCGTGGCCGACGCGAACTTTAACCAAGCGCCGCGCATAGAGCTGAAAGCCAGTTCCGAAATCGAGGGAGCGGGCCAAGCCGAACTCATGGTTGCGGGAAACCGGGTTGTTGGACTAGTCGCCAGTAAAAGCGGGGGCACCTGTTCTGTTATTCCAGCACCATTCATCACCGATGTAATCAAGTTGCGGAAAGCGGAAAAATACAAGGGGCTGGGTTATTTCGATTTCATCTGGCAACCCGCCTCCAATCCGGCTGTGACAGACTACTTCAAGTTGGATGGTGCACCTCGCGGAGTTCTGGTCATCAAGCCAGGTAAAAAATCATCACTCAAACTGCACGACATCATTCTCGAGGTAGGTGGGTTTCCGATAGACATCCAGGGCGATTATCTCGATCCGGACTATGGACATGTCATTATGGAGTATCTGGCATGCCGTAACAAATGGGCTGGCGAGATAGTGAAACTAAAAATCTGGCGCGATGGCAAAGTGCAGCATCTGGACTACAAACTACCCAAGGCCGATTTTTCGGAAAACCTCGTGATGGACCGGCCCAGTGACGTGGAACCAACCTATCTCATCATGGGCGGCCTCGTCTTCGTACCTCTTTCAGCCGAATTCCTCAGCAGTTGGGGTAGCGACTGGCAGCGTAGCGCACCTTTCCGTTTGGTCTTCTACAACAATCAAAAAGCGAAGAAGAATCAGAAATCGCTCGTGGTTCTCTCTCTGGTACTGCCGGATTTTTACAATATAGGCTACCAGCAAGGATCATCCCAAAACATTGTCATCGAAAAAGCCAACGGTAACCTAATCTCAACATTGGAAGACTTGGCCAAGGCACTCGAGAAACCAAAAGACGGCTTCCACATCCTCGAGTTCAAGAAAGGCAGCTCTCTGGAAAAAATCATCCTCGACGCTGCTAAACTGGAGGAAGCCAACAACCGTATCGCTCAACGCTACGGCATTCAGAGCTTGCAAAAGCTAAAATAAAACTTACTCCCCCATATACGCAATGCGGTAAGCGCCCAGTTGCCGGTGGGTTAGAGGGGCATCAATCGAGTTGATTTAGGACGCGAATCAATTCGGAAATGGCCCAGGCTTGAGCGTCGCAACCTCGTTGCTGGTGCGGTGCATCTCCATCCAAAATTTCGGGTAGTTGCCCGGCGCAGCCCTCCTTGAGGAGCAGAGCAGAAGATGAGAGATAACTCTTGGCTGCCTTGGTTGCCTTATCATCGTTTGGCCAAGCCCTGAGAATCGCTTCGCAAAGTTGCGGCAAAAACCAGGTCCAGGCGGTGCCGTTGTGATAGGCCGGTTTCCGACGGGTATCTTCGTCACCTTCATAGCGTCCCCAATAGGGGCTGGCTGGATCGTTTAGTAGTTGGCCATTGTGCTCAACCGGATGCGGCTGAGCGGATGGCAGAGGAGCCAGTGACCGCACCGCACCCGGCACGACGAGGTGACGAATGGCAGCCAACACGCTCCGCTTGGCCAAGTGCCCATCAACGACTCCGAGACTGACGGCTATCAACAGATTGCAACGAAGGTTGCCATCAACTTTGGCTTGGGCGGCGGATTGCCCAGGCTTGGCTAAGAGGCAATCAGCTAGCCAGTTCCTATTTTCACACCAATAAAATTTAGCCAAGCTTTCCTGCGCTTGGCCAAGCATCAGTTTCCATCGTTCGCCGGGATCAAGTTTGCCCGCTTGGCCGAGCAGCCGAATCCATAGTGCCTGGATTTCAATCGGGTAACCCTCGCGCTTGGTTCCGGCCGGATGGTTGGTGTCCATCCAAGTGAAATGCACCGGGCTAAAGATCAGCATAGACTCGGGGTCCATCGCAATCCCGTTGGCTGTCCCTTCGCGATAATGCTTCGCAATACTCAACACAACATCGCGGTACGTTCGCCCTGCCCCGTCAATCGCTTGGCCGTAAAAGGTCTCATCCGTTTGATCGGCTAATTCCTCGATGGCGATAGCAAGCCAAAGTGGGGCGTCGGAAGTTTCACGGTTCGAATCGTCATCGCCAAAAATGGCATTGGGAATGGTGCCGCCTTTTTCAAAAGCTGCAAACCGTTCGATGATTGACGTCGCGGTTTCCACCTGCGCATTAGCAATCAGCCCGCGTACGGCAATCAATGTGTCGCGCCCCCAATCGAGAAACCAAGGGTATCCCGCGATGATCGTCTTGCCTCTGCCTCGACGAACGATGAACGTGTTCATTCGCTCACACAGGTAGTCCAAGTGCGCAGAAATTTCATTCTCTGGCGAAAGAAACGAAGCGGCTGTACGTTCATCCACATCCAACATCGGTTCATTCACCACGATGGCCAAGTGCGCCATTTTGGTGTTACTGACTGGAAGAGTAAACCAACCCGGGCTGTACGCATCGCCCTGCGCTGTTTGGCCTCGGGACGACTCGATCGGATGCGGAATATTTCTGCAAATCTCCTCATCGGCATAGTACTCCCCGCAATCTGCCCTAGCCTCCAATCGCCTATCCGGATGCGGCTGAAACGCAAATCCAACACCATTTTCAACATGGCTTGTTGTCCGTCTAAAATGGTCGACTGTGGCTTCGTCCAAGTGGGTTTCCCCATGGAAACTGCGATCTTCCAAATCAAGGCGAACCGTAATTTCAGCTACAACACTCGGTTGCTCAGTTTCAAAGTGAAACCAAAAGTCGACCGCATTTTTGACGTCTCGTATTTCCGCGATCACGTGCAACTC
>WTHH01000571.1 GCA_011523195.1 Verrucomicrobiales bacterium | reverse complement strand
GACCACGTCCGGTTGGTTGCCGATCGTCTGTAGCGGCTCGAGTGTGGGGAGCGACCAAACTTTGACCGTCCGATCAGCGGAAGCCGTGGCCAGGCGCGTGCCGCTTGGGTCGATCGCGAGATCGGTAATCTCGTCCTCGTGCGCGAATCGTACCCGTTCGAGCGGATTGATCCCCGCTTGGTCACCGCTAACCCAGCGCCACAGTCGAATCTGTTTGTCCGCTCCGCCGGCGATGACGTAGCGGTTGTCGGGCGTAAAGGCGGTGAGGAACTGTTCGCCGGTCGGTTGCCCGAAGGTGTCGAGCCGTTGGCCGTCTGAGGTGTTCCAAAGTTTGACGGATGAGTCGCCGCCGGCGCTGCCAAGGACGCGCCCGTCCGGGCTGAACGCGATGCCGTAAACAGCGCCGTTGTGTCCCTTGAGAGTACGGAGTTTTTCGCCGGATGCGGGGTTCCAAAGCTGGATGATGCGGTCGTATCCGGCTGTGGCCAGTTGATTGCCATCCGGCGAAAAGGCGATGCCGTAAAGTGCGTCGCGATGGCCGGCCAGTTCGCGAAGTTTTTTGCCGGTCTCGATTTTGAACAGCGTGGCGACTCCGTTGAGCCCCGGTGTGCCGCCGGCAACAGCCAACGTTTTTTCGTCCGGTGAAATCGCGATGGCATTGACTTTGCCAGTGATGCCGCCGAACGACTTGTCGCCAAGTTGCACCGCGCCGTAGCGGCCGATTGCGAGCTGCCCGTTTTGCCAATGGCCATTGCGGTGACGGGGCTGAGCGCATTGCCGGCGGCTTCGACCTCCGGGACGTTGAGGTTGGCGAGGATCGACCGATCGTCGGCTGGCGGCTTCGCACCCTGATCGATCCACCGCAGGAGAGTGTCAATCTGCGTCGGTGAAAGTTGAGGCTCCCTGCGGGGCGGCATGTACGGCTTAGCCTGTTTTGTGATGACATTGGCCAGCAGCGACTCGGCGCGATCCCCGGCCTTGATGGGTGTCCCGTTTTCGCCGCCCTTCATCAAAAGTTGAAAAGTCTCAACGGAGAGTTCGCCTTCGAAATCATCGTTGTTGTGGCAACCGACACAGTACTCGCGAAGGATGGGCGCGACGTCCCGATGAAAATCAACCTTTTCGGCAAGGGCCGGGATGGCAAGGGCAGAGAGGAAAAGTGTGTTCAGGAATCTCATGGCTCAGTGCTGGAACAGGAATTCGCGGCTGGTCATCAACGCCCAGAACAAATCCTCGATGGCAGCCCGGCGCTCTGTCTCGGGCGTGCTGTCGAACATCGCGATTAGCCGTTTCCGTTCGCCATCGCTTGGTGGGCGGGAGAGGCAGAGCAGGTAGGTTTCCTCGATGATCTCCTCGTCGCTTTGGGGGATCATGACGTTTACACAACTTTGTTCGCTGCGCAGGTTGCTGTTGAGCGTGTCGCCGTTGGAGAGATGGAGCACCTGCACCATGCTGGGTTTGTTGGAGCGCTCGCATTCGCAGGTGATCTCACGTTCGTTGCGGCCGAAGGTCTTAAGAAAATAAGACGTCACGGAGGAGTCAAACAACTGCAGCGCGCGCGTTCCGTCGCGGTAAAAATTCGTTCCCTGCGTGCTGCCGTCGGCGAGCGTGATTTTGTCGTATTTGGGTGATATGCGGGTGATCGAGGTGATAGCATCCTGCAGCACTTCCGCCATCAACCGGCGTGGGTAGTAGCGCGAATAATATTTTTGATCCCCCATGTTTTCCGGGAGCGGCGCGCTGGTGCGCTGGTAGGTTTCACTCTGCAAAATGAGCCTCATGAGCGCCTTGAGGTCGTAGCGATTCTCGACAAGGTGGGCCGAGATCGCCTCGAGCAACGGCTCGTTGGAGGCCGGGTTGGAGACGCGCAGGTCGTCGACCGGTTCCACGATGCCGCGCCCGAAAAAGTTGGCCCAGACTCGGTTTGCGATGGAGCGGGTGAAGTACGGATTCTCGGGGGCGGTCAGCCACTCGGCCAGCGCCTCGCGGCGGTCTTCCGGTGAGTCGCTTTCGATCGCCTGGCCATCGAGCGGTGCCGGCGGTTGGGGCTTGCCGGTGCGCGGCTGAATCAGGTCGCCACGGTTGGCAATGAAAAGCGTCCTTGCGCCATTGCCGCTGCGGGCATCGCCGCCCCAGCCCTTGGCCCGCACGCGCGCGAACAGGTTGGCAAACGAGTAGTACTGGTCGTTCGTCCATTTTTCCAACGGATGATTGTGGCACTTGGCGCAGTTGATCGAGAGGCTCATGAACGCTTGGCTGACATTCTCCGCCATGGTCTCGGGATCCTGATGAACAGAGTAAAAATTCGTGGCCCCGTTTTTCATCGTGTCACCCCGGGCCGAGACGACCTGCCGCACGATTTGATCCCACGGGGTGCCTTTTTCCATCTCGCCGCGCAGCCATTGATAGTACGACTTGAGCGCGTCGGGGCGGAGCTTGCGGCCGCTGATCAAAAACAGGTCGGACAGCCGGTAGGTCCAGTAGTCGACGAACTCGGGCTGGGCGAGCAGAGACTCGATCATTGCGTCGCGCTTGGTTTCCGACGGATCAGCGAGAAAGGCCCGGGTGACCTCGGGTGTCGGGAGCATACCGACGACGTCGAGGTGGACTCGGCGGATGAATTCGCTGTCGGAACTCCTCGGCGACGGCTTGAGGTTTAGCCGGCGCAACTGGCCAAGCACGGAGTCGTCGATCACGTTGCGGCGCGGCGTCTGACTGTAGACCTCGTCCGGGATGTCGCTTGGCCAAGGGGAGGTAATTCGGGCCAACGCGATTTGCCCCGAGTACCATGCGGTGACTGCGCCTTCGCCGTGGCCGATGACCTTGGCCAAGCCGGTGGCTTCGTCCACCTCGGCTACGGTCGCATCGGTCGAGGCGAACCGCGCCCAGCGGGTGACATCGCGCTCGGTGCCGTCACTGAAAAACGCGCGAACAGTTAACTGCTGCGCTTGGCCTTTTTTCAACTGGGAAAGGGTGGGGGACATTTCGACGCGCTCGATCGTGGGGTCGCCGTCGCTAGGCCCGGGCGCACCCTGCTGAATCCAGCGCGTGAGAATCCGGTACGCCTCGGAGTTTTCGTGCAACACTTTGCCGCCCTTGTGCCTTACGGCTGCGGTCGGCTTGGTGACGAACAGGCGGCTCGCCGGTGCGGCTGACTCG
>WTHH01000422.1 GCA_011523195.1 Verrucomicrobiales bacterium | reverse complement strand
TAAGGTTTCCAATTGAGCTTTGACTTCTTCAGACGGCTCCCCCGTTACGCTGTCGTTCAATTTTTTAATCTCGTCACTCTTGGCAACAACCTGCGCATTGAGGTCCTTAGCAGCCTGAGGGGTATGCTGCTCCTCGATTTTACCAGCCACCTGCGCGCCGATCATCATACCCAAACCAAGCGTCAACATAACCAACAGGCCTTGAGCTTGCGCGCGGATCGGCTTGGCGGCCTTTTGATCCGTATAAATTTGCCCGGTGACAAAGAAGAAATCATAGCAAATACCGTGCAACACGATGCCAATGATTATCATCCAGCGAACCTCATCCGGCGCACCAATCGAGAACAATCCGTAACGGGCAACCCACGCCAGCATCCCGATGGCCAACATCCATTTCACGCCGAGCCGGGCGAAGAAGAACGGCATAACAATCATGAAAAAGATCTCAGAAATCTGACCGTAAGACATGGTTGTACCAATGGGTAACTCGACATGCTCTACGACACGACTTGCTATCTGATAATAAAAAGCTAAAGGAATACAAATCAGCATGGAGGAGATGATGAAAACCAAATAGGATCGATCCTTCAATAGCGACAGTGCGTCCAGTCCAAGCATCTGACCTATACTCGCTTTTTCGTCTTTCACAGGAGGAGTGTCCGGGAGAGCAAAACTGAACAAGCCCAGCAAGGCAGCTGCCCCGGCCGTAAGGTAAAACATCCCGACATTCGTCTCAAACCCGCCGAAGGTCAGTGCGAACCCTGCAGCAATCCAGCCAATGGTTCCTAACACACGAATCCCGGGAAACTCCTTCTCCGGGTTGGTCATGTTTTTCATGGCGATCGTATTGGTAAGTGCAAGGGTCGGAAAATACGTCAGCATGTAGCCGAAGAAAAAGCCCCAGTTCAAGACACCTGGCGAAGGGGATTCCTGCTGCATGAACCCGATCGCTCCAAACATGATCAAGGCACCCAGTAGATGCAGGATGCCCAACACTTTTTGAGCAGAGAAAAAACGGTCCGCAACAAGGCCGACAAACAAAGGGGTAATTAAACCGGCGATCGGGCCTACCGAATAAGTATTCCCTATGTCAGTCGACTGGAAGCCGATGGTGCCGAGGTAGTTTGGCGCTGTAACATACCATGCCCCCCAGACAAAAAACTGGAGGAACATCATGATGGATAGCTTGATGCGAATGGATGAATTCATGTCGTGAAGTCGGGTTTGGTTGCTAGGATTCCAGGCAACCCCATTTTGGATTACCAAGCGGAACAGCCGGAGCGTATCGCTTAGCCAAGCGGGCCGCAAGGTTTCCTTTGGTTACACTCAGGAGCGGTTCAAATACTTCGCGGCCTTTCGTTCCAATTGCCTTGAGTCACGCTTGGCCAAGCGATAGGTTGCCCGCGTCAGGGCCCACGGAGTGCGGACTTACGAACCCCGCCAGGGCCGGAAGGCAGCAACGGCAGTTTGCTTCGTATTTGCCGTGGTCACCCTGGCATCTTCCCCGTTCCCCCAAGGCTTGCTCGCGGCCAAGCGCTCTGGCTACGCTGTGCCTGTGAACCTGAACTCATTCTTTCGCTCCACACTCATCGCCCTGGCATGTCTCGCCCCGTTTAAGCAAACCGCTACCCTCGCAGCAGACAAGCCAAACATCCTGATCATCCTCGTCGACGACCTCGGCTACGGCGACCTGTCCTCCTACGGCGCCAAGGATTTAAAGTCGCCACACCTCGACGCGTTGATGGCGGACGGTATGCGGTTCGATTCATTTTACGCGAACTGCCCGGTCTGCTCCCCCACCCGCGCCGCACTCTTGAGTGGCACCTACCCAGACATTGCCGGCGTGCCGGGCGTCATCCGTACCCACCCACAAAACAACTGGGGCTGGCTGTCGCAGGACGTCACCCTGTTGCCAAACGTTTTGAAGGATGCCGGCTACCACACATCGATCATCGGCAAGTGGCACCTCGGCCTCGAGGAACCCAACACACCGAACGGACGCGGTTTCGATTATTTTAAGGGCTTCCTTTGCGACATGATCGACGACTACTACAAGCACCGTCGTCACGGCATCAATTACTTCCGCGAAAACCGCAGGGAGATCGACCCGCACGGCCACGCAACCGATCTCATCACCGAGTGGGGCATCGATTACGTGAACAATCGCAAAGGAAAGGATGAACCGTTTTTCATGTATCTCTCCTACAACGCACCGCACACACCGATTCAACCGCCGCAGGATTGGTTCGAAAAAGTGAAAGCGCGCGAGGCGGGCATCAGCGACAAGCGAGCCAAGTTGGTCGCGCTGATCGAGCACATGGACGACGGCATCGGGCAGGTGATCAATGCCTTGAAGAAAAACGGACAGTACGAAAACACGTTGACGATTTTCAGCAGCGACAACGGCGGTCAGGTCAACGTCGGCGGCACGAACGGTAATCATCGTGGAGGAAAACAGGATATGTACGAGGGCGGCCTGAAGGTGCCGACCTGCGCCGTTTGGCCCGGCAAAATCAAGGCCGGAACCCGCAGCAACCTCGTCGGCATTACGATGGATTTGTATCCCACAACCTGTGCCGTGGCAGGAGCCAAAGTGCCCGGTTATGTCGAAGGAAAAAACATCCTGCCGACCATGCTCGGCCAAGCGCAGACGTTCGACCGCGACCTTGTTTTTGTCCGGCGCGAAGGGGGCTTACGATACAACGGCCAGGACTATCACGCCTTCCGCCGGGGCGACTGGAAACTGGTACACAATACGCCATTCGCGCCATACGAATTGTACAACCTCAAGGACGATCCGCTCGAGTCGAAAAACCTCGCGAATACCAACCGCAAAAAATTCAACGAACTGGCCACAGCCCTCCGACTCCACTACCAACGCGCTGGAAAAACCCCCTGGCAAAAACCAGCGAAGTAGCCGCGATTGGCCAAGTTGCAAACACACCATGAAGAATCTTTTAACCCTTATATTGTCGCTTGGCTTTGTTTCACTTGGCCAAGCGGCGGATTATCGCCCCGGCCCCTTGGCCAAGCGCCAACCCGACGTCCCCAAGGGCCGGGTTATCCAGGCCAAGTGGACGAACTGCAAACACTTCTCAGGCACAGAACGCGATTACTGGGTCTACATCCCGGTACAACACGACGGAACGCTGCCAGCCAAC
>WTHH01000543.1 GCA_011523195.1 Verrucomicrobiales bacterium | reverse complement strand
CAACTGTACGCTGGCCAACTCGTAGTAGGCCGGCTCAAACTTGGGGTTGATCTTCAGGACAGTCTCGAAGTGCGCCGCCGCCTCGTCGAGTTTATCGAGGTCGCGCTTGATGCCGCCGAGGACAAACAGGGCGCGCTCGTTGGTGGGCCGGGAGCGGAGGATGGCTTCGAGTTGCTTGGTGGCGTCCTCGGTTTTTTCCTCTCGCAGATACAGTTCAGCGAGTTGTTCGCGCACACCGACGAGGCTTGGACTCAACTCGATGAGCGAAACGAACAGCCGGATGGCTTTCTCGTTTTCGCCCCATAATTTATAGTAGTCGGCCAGTCGATGGATAGTCAGTGGACTTTCAGGCTTGAGGGCATTGGCCTTGTCGAGTGCGGCGATGATGCCGGTCTTGATGTCGCTGATCTTGGATTTTGCGGCGAGGCCGGTGTCCCGGTAAAGGTCGGCGATGCCGATCCAGAATTCCGGCTGCGGCTTGTCCTTGGTCAGCGCAGTGTCGAGGACCTTGAAGGCCTCGTCAAAGTGCTTGGCCGCTGAGTGAAGCTTGGTCAGTCCGCGAATGGAGATCAGCGTCGGCTGACCCTGTGCCACGGCAGTTTTGAACGCCGCGATGGCTTCGGCCGGCTGGTTGGCCTGTTGGTAGGCGAGGCCAAGCCACTCGTGGGTGGCGACGGCGTCCGGGTTGGCCGCTTGGCCAAGCCGCAACACCTCGATCGCCTTGTCGGTCTTTTTCTTTTGGAGATAACGCCGCGCGGTCAGGATGACGACCGATTCCTGCTCGGGATCGGCCTTGGCGGCGGCCTCAAGGTGCTTGAGCGAGTCGTCCGGTTTTCCACGGAACTCAAAACTGCGGCTGGTGAGATAATGGGTCAGTCCCTCGACCCGAGAGCGGAATGCCTTGTCCTTTGGTTCCTTGAGTTCCTCGAGATTTTGTCCCTCGATGCCGGAGGGCACACCGGTACGCGGTGCCGCCTTGGGCACAGTAGTACAACCGGACCCGGCCCAGAGCAGGGCGAGTCCGATGGTGAGTTTCGTATGGAGACCGCGTTTCACGGGAGGAGGCCGCTCGACACTCCACGCCCGGCCAAGAGAACCGAGGTGGAAACTCGAGCCGGCAGCCGGAGCGGCGGCGGCGACAGCCTGACAGATTATTTCTGCCAGGTACGCTTCTTATGACGATTTGCGCGTGATTTCTTTTTGCGCTTGTGCTTGTTGATCTTCGCTTTCCGGCGTTTCTTCAGTGAGCCCATAAATGCTTCGTTACTTTGTTTTCGAGTGGTTTAAAAAAATCAGTGTACAACCTTGTTGAGGGGATACTCGATGATGCCCTCGGCTCCGGCGCTCTTCAGCACGGGTATGATTTCCCGGGCGACAGCCTCCTCAATGACGGTCTCCACCGCCACCCAGCCGCTGCCGCTCAAGCCGGAAACGGTTGGATTACGCAAGGCTGGGAGCTTTTTCAACACCTTTGAGAGGTTTTTTTCCTCAATGTTGAACTTCATCCCGACCTTGGTCTCGGCGTCGAGTGCCCCGCGAAGGAGCATGGCGACGGTCTCGATCTTCTTCCGTTTCCAGTCGTTTTTCCACGTATCGCGGTTTGCGATGAGCCGCGGGGTGGAGGAGAGCAGTTCGTCGACGATGCGCAGGTTGTTGGCCGCGAGGCTGGAACCGGTCTCGGTCACCTCGACGATGGCGTCCACCAGTTCGCGGGCCTTGACCTCGGTGGCACCCCATGAAAACTCGACGTTCGCCTTGACCCCGTTTTTCCGAAGGTACTTTTTCGTGAGGTTTACGACCTCGGTGGCGATGCGCTTGCCATTCAGCCCCTTGACGCTCTTCACGGGCGATTCCTCCGGCACACACAACACCCAGCGAGCGGGGCGGCGGGTGGCGCGGCTGAACAGCAGCTCGGTCACCTCATGCACCTTGGAGCCGTTCTCTATCACCCAGTCCAGTCCGGTGATGCCGCAGTCGAGGTATCCCAGTTCGACGTAGCGGCTGATCTCCTGCGCCCGGATGAGGCGCACCTCGATTTCGGGATCGTCCACGTAGGGTACAAGCGAACGGGCGCTGCTGCGGACGTTGAAACCCGCCTTGGCCATCTTCTCTATGGTCGGCTTCTCGAGACTGCCCTTGGGCAGTCGAAATCGTATGACTTTCTTTTTACTCATTGATTTGCCGCCGCGCCGCCCGTTTGGTCTGGGCACGGAAATATCACTTGGCCGATTCCTTCACCCGGATGGCCGGGTTGAATCCCCAAGTCCTGCGCGGCAGTTTTATGTTCCATTTCATTGGCTCCTAATCAGGTTGGCCGATGCGAATCTCGCCGTTCAAAAGGCGGGCGAGCGTTCGCGGATAAAGCTCGTGTTCCTCTTCCTGGATGCGCCGGTGGAGTGTCTCCGGGGTGTCCTCCTCCAGCACGGGCACCACGCCCTGCGCTAGGATTGGGCCGGTATCGATGCCGTGATCCACAAAGTGAACCGTGCATCCGGTCACCCTGACCCCGTACTCGTGCGCCTGCTTCCAAGCCTCCAGTCCCGGAAACGCCGGCAGCAAAGAGGGGTGGATATTAATGACCTTTTGCTCGAATGCACGCAGAAAATCACCCTTTAAAATACGCATGAACCCGGCCAGCGCGACCCATTCTGCGCCCGATTCGTGCAGGGCATTCACATAGGCGGTCTCGGCGGTCTCGTCCAGTTTGGTTCGGAATTTCCCAGGATCGATGAACCGGGCGGGCAGGCCAAACTCTTTCGCTCGCTCCAGAATGCCGGCGTCCCCGACATCGCTCGCGACCAGCACGATTTCCGCCGACAACGTGCCGTCCTCACAGGCCTTGGCAAGCGAGACAAAATTGGATCCCTTGCCGGAACCCAAAACGGCAATCTTGGTCTTGTCACTCATCGAACCCCGCCCGCAACCGGACGCAGGCGCAACCTAAACCAAGCGCTTGGCCAAGGGGAGTTTGAAATAATCTGCGGCTTGCGGCCCGCGTTGTCGGTGTAGAGCCGATACAGCGGATTTGCTTGCGATCTCTTTTGCCAAGCACGTAGTATCCCCCTGCCTCTTTTGTGCACCGGAGGCGTTCGCTGTTCGAATACAGCGTCAAGCGCGCGTAGCTCAATTGGATAGAGCGCTGGCCTCCGAAGCCAGAGGTTGTGGGT
>WTHH01000226.1 GCA_011523195.1 Verrucomicrobiales bacterium | reverse complement strand
CCGTTTTGCCTTGCACCGGCGAATGGGAAACGGCAGCGTCTTGGGACGCATTTGTTCATTTAATTTTTATCATGAAACGACGTTCCTTTTTGATGAAATCGTCCGCGGCCGCCTTCGGGTTTCAAGTCGTGGGGAGTCATGTTCTGAAAGCCGCCAAGGGCGGCAATACGCCGAACGGCAAGATCCGCATCGCGGCAATCGGTGTCGGAGGCCGGGGTGGCGCCAATTTGGGTGCCATGGCCGGTGAGGAGATCGTTGCGCTTTGTGACGTGGACGACCGGCGTGCCGCCCACTCGTTCAAGAAATTCCCCAAGGCCAAGCGCTTTAGGGATTTCCGGAAAATGTACGATCAGATGGGCGATCAGATCGACGCAGTACTGGTCGCCACTCCGGATCACACCCACGCGGTGCAGATCATGGGCGCCATCGGCAGGGGCAAGCATGTTTACTCTGAAAAACCGCTTGCGCACTCCGTTGCCGAAGTCCGCACGCTGCAGAAGGCCGCCAAGGAAAAAGGCGTGATTACCCAGGTCGGCAATCAAGGGCATTCCTCTGAGCACATCCGTTTGTTCTGCGAAATGGTCTGGGCTGGTGCGATTGGTAATGTATCCGAGATCCACTGTGGCTGCGACGCCTTTAAGAATGTCTACTGCCAGATCGACAAGCAAAAGGCGATTCAGACAGAAGAACATGAAGTTCCAGAGGGACTCGATTGGGACTTGTGGCTTGGCCCGGCAGCCGATCGTGCCTACAACCCGGCGTACCTGCCATTTAACTGGCGCGGATTTTCGGCGTTTGGCAGCGGTTGCATCGGGGACTGGGTTTGCCACGTTGTCGATCCCTCCTACTGGGCTTTTGATCTCGGGATGCCGATCGCCGTCACGGCCGACACTAAGGGCTATGACCCAAAGAAACACTCCGAGTTTTACCCGAAGGGCTGTCGCATCACCTACGAATTCCCGGCCAAGGGCGAACGCGGCCCGGTCAAGTTAGTCTGGTACGACGGCGATTATTCCATCCCTCAACCGGACGAATTGACGGCGGAGAAACGCAAAGTTGTTGGAACCGGCGCCGTGGTCATCGGTGATCAGGGCAAGATTATGCATGGCTCACATGGCGCCGGCGGTTGCCGCATCATCCCTGAATCGAAGATGCGCGAGTTCGGTAAGCCGAACAAATCTATCCCTCGCATCAAAGGCTCTCACCAGAGCGACTGGCTGAACGCCATCCGCGCTGGCAAAGAGGCCGGTTCGCCGTTCAGCTATGGCGGCGCACTGAGTGAGATCGGGCTGCTGGGTATGATTGCCATCCAGCGTACCTGGGGCTCCAAGGGTGGCGACCGCACCGGGTTGCGACTCGAGTGGGACTCCGAGAAGATGAAGTTCACCAACGACGACGAGGCAAACAAATTGGTGAACCCGCCTTATCGCACAGGCTGGAAACTTTGATCTCGCTAACGAATTGAACAAATCCGCTTGGCCAAGCGCTTGGTCAAGCGGGTTTTTTATAACTAATCACGGAGTGTAACATGTTGAAAATGAATCGCCTTACCGCTCTTGGCTTATTGGCCGCAGCAATCCTCTGCAGCCTGGTCAAGCCGTTTGCCAAGTCCCCGAACATCCTGTTCGCCATCTCGGATGATCAATCCTACCCGCACGCCTCGGCGTATGGTTGTCGCGGTATCGAAACGCCGGGCTTCGACCGGGTGGCAAAGGAGGGGGTGCTCTTTCACACAGCGATCTCTGGTTCGCCCGGCTGTAGCCCAAGCCGGGCATCGTTGCTTACTGGCAGGTATCACTGGATGATCGAGCACGCCGGCACTCACGCGAGTAAATTCGACAATAAATACGCAACCTTCCCCGACATGCTCGAGAAGGCCGGATATTGGATCGGCTACACCGGCAAAGGCTGGGGGCCCGGTAATTATCGGGACGGCGGCTTCAAGCGAAACCCGGCTGGGCCGGTGTTTTCGTCGAAGAAAAAAAGCTCCGGTATCAAGGGGGTTTCATCGACCGATTACGCCGCGAATTTCGACGCATTCCTCGAGCAGCGGCCGGACGGGAAGCCGTTCTACTTTTGGCTCGGAGGGCATGAGCCGCATCGTGTTTTTGAAAAAGGCATCGGGCTGAAGAAGGGTAAAAAATTAAGCGATGTTGACGTGCCGGCTTTCCTGCCGGACACACCGGAGATTCGCGGGGACATACTTGATTACTACGTCGAGATCGAGTGGTTTGATTCCCACCTGGCCAGAGCCATGGCCAAGCTCGAGGCGATCGGGGAACTGGAAAACACGCTTGTCATCGTGACATCAGACAACGGCATGGCTTTCCCCCGGGCAAAGGCCAACTGCTATGAGTTCGGCGTGCACGTGCCTTTGGCCATCATGTGGCCGGAGAGAGTGAAGGGGAGTCGAGAATCGACCGATCCGGTGTCATTCGTCGACCTGACAGCAACCATCCTCGAAGCAGCTGGTGTGGTGCATCCGGCCCTTGGTAAGGCGGCACTTGCACCCAGCGGCCAAAGCCTGATGCCGCTGCTCGCTTCGGGTAAATCGGGGCGGATTGAGCTTACACGAACCCATGTTTACAGCGGACGGGAACGGCACTCCTCTCATCGCGCTACAATAATTGGACCTACCCGCAGCGCTGCCTCCGTTCGGATCAATATCTTTACATTCGAAACTTTCGGCCTGATCGCTGGCCGGCGGGTGATCCGCAGAAGTTCAACTCACCCGGAAAACTGGGGCCGATGCACGGTGGCTATCACGATATCGACGCCTGCCCGACGCTCACGTTTCTCATCGAGAACCGCAATGACCCCAGATACAAGCCGTTCTTTCACCTGTCGGTCAACAAGCGTCCGGGCGAGGAGTTGTTCGATATCAAAAAGGATCCCGACTGCCTGAACAACCTCGCACTAGATCCGACTTTCCTGAAGGTCACGCAAAAGTATCGGGACGAAATGGATGCGTTCCTCAAAAAAACCGGTGATCCCCGTGCCAATGACAACGGGGATCTCTGGGAAAGCTACAAGCGTTACAGCCGGATGCGATCGTTTCCGCGACCGTAGTGAGTGCCGCTTTTTAAGTGCTAAATCTACCGCTAGAGCCCGTCTGGATGTTCGTAGTAATAGGCTGAAGAGCTATCGTTGTAAATCGGATATTTTGGTTTAAAATTG
>WTHH01000024.1 GCA_011523195.1 Verrucomicrobiales bacterium | reverse complement strand
GACCTGTGCCGCGCGTACGTTGTGCAGTTGCATGATGTCGATGCGATCAGTCTTGAGCCGTTCGAGACATTTTTCGGTCGCAAACTTAATGTATGCCTTGGAGAAATCCTGCTCGATCTCACGCTGCCCCTTGCGATCGCCATCGTGATTGTAAAAATCGTAGCCGACCTTGGTGGCAATCACGACTTCGTCCCGCTTGTCACCCAGCGCCTTGGCGAGCAGTTCCTCGCTGCGCCCGTTGCCGTAGGTGTCGGCCGCATCATACAGGTTGATGCCACGATCGAATCCTTTCCGAATGAGGCCAATCGCATCCTCGTCGGTGAATTTGCCCCACCAACCGGTCGAGACCGTCCAAAGGCCAAACCCTACCTCGGACACCTCCAAATCTGTCTTTCGAATTTTCCGAAATCTCACGGCGGACAAAGTAGCACGAACCGGCGACGCGTCAAAAGTCGGATTTATTTCGGCGGCCCAGCCTGCAGCAGCGCCAAAAGGTCGAGAATTTCCTCCCGGGTAAATGAGTTCACCAGACCCGGCGGCATTGGGGAAAACTGCGAGTCCTTCCGCGTGGCAACCGCGTTTAGCTTCACATCCCACACTTGCGAGGGTTGGTATGCGTTTGGTGCAATCAGCAGTGAATTCTCGCGTTCGCCAACCAGTCGGCCTTCAATCAGTTCACCCTGCTTTGTTGTCAGCGAAACGTTACGGTACTTGTCAGCGATGACTTTTGACGGCTTTAGAATCGATTCCAGAATTGCCCGAGGATCAAACCGGGCCCCGATTGCCGTGAGATCCGGACCAATCGCGAGGCCTTCGCCGTCGAAAACATGGCACGCCGTGCAGGCGGCCTGCTTGAGGACGCGGCGCCCGTTTTCGAGATCGCGCTTGGCCAAGCGCTTGGCCAAGTCGGTAAAATCACCCATCGCCCAGCGCCTGTGCTCCGGCCGCTTGGCCAAGAGATTGGCCGCTTCCGGCTTAGGCTTGGCTTTAAACAATTTACCAAAATCCTCCCTCTCCCCCGGCGGCACCTTGGCCAGGGCATCGGCGATGATGTGTTTCATGAAACCCTGAAAATGCCGGTCGCTCTGCTCACCGGTCATCTTCTTCAGCCAAGCAAAATAGGAACGTCGATGTTCCGGCGACCATCCGTCCTCGATGAGCCGCATGTGAAACAAATAGGACAACCGTTCCTCCTGCGACTTGGCATCCACCACGTAATTCAAAAGTTGGGGAATCATCCCCTTGGCATTCAAAAAAATCATCAACCGAGAAACTTCCATCCGGGTTTCTGGAAAATCACCCGACGCCTTGGCTATTTTGTTGATGGTCGATTTCCGGTCGTAGACGGTGCCGGCGTCCATCCGGATGAATGCCAATTGATAGGTTCTCAAGGCAACCAGTTGCCACTCCAAAGCCAGCCCCTCCCACGGCAGATCGTTGAGGCGCGCGACAACCTGGGGAGGCACCTTGGCATCGGCCACGCGAGCCAGCGCCATCAACGCAGTCAGCGCCCGTTTCGGATCGGACTCAGTGAGCGCCGGGAGAGTCCAACGCTTTATCGGCTGGTTTTCCAGAGCCACCCTGGCGGCATGGCGAATCCAAAAATCATCATGGCTCAGGTTATTCCAAGCCAAGCCAAGTCCCTCGATGGACTGTTCGCTATGAAAAACTTCCAAACGGCGGCGCAACTCTCTCGACTGCTTCGCGGCTTCCAAATGCGTCTGGCCAAGCGCAGGAAGCCCGCTCTCCTCCTTCGGTTTCCCGGTAAAGCGAACTCGATACAGGCCAGACTGGGTACGCCGGCCACCGGTCGTGAAGTAAAGCGCTCCGTCTGGGCCAAAATCCGCGCCGGTCACATTGAGTGGCCGGCCGGTCACGAACTCATCAAATCGACCGTGATAACTCGCCCCGTCCGGAGTCAGGTGAACGGCAAAGATTTTCCCGTACGCCCAGTCGAGGATGAACAGCGCATTTCGATAGGCTTCCGGAAAATGACTGTTCGTCCCGAAGGCGATGGCGGTCGGCGAGCCCAACCCGATATCGAGATTGCTTGGTAGGCTGTCCGGAAAATAGCCCGGCCACTTGTCAGTTCCCTGCCTCCAGCCATAGTCGCCACCGGAGACGACATGGTTAACCCGGGTCGGCCGATACCACGGCGTACCCTCATCCCACTCCATGTCCGCATCAAAAACGAACAGTTCTCCGTCCGGGTTAAATGCCAGCCCATACGGATTCCGGAAGCCACCAGCAATCATCTCCCACCGGTTGCCGTGGCGGTCGGTGCGGACGATGTGCCCGGCCGGTGCTTTGACACCCTTGTTAAAAAGGACGCGATTCCAGTCGCAGGGCAGCAGTTGATCCTGTGCATAATTGCGGTAGGTCGATTTAGGACCCGGGGAAAAATCCTTGGGCAGGAGCACATCGTTCCCGTGCGCAAGATAGATGAAACCGTCGGGGCCAAGCGCGATCGAGTTGCGTCCATGACCGACTGTGCCACCGGTTTTTTTGAGGAGTGTCACCTCATCGAACTGATCATCCCCGGTCGTATCTCGGAGCCGATAAAAGCCCTTCGAATTGTTGGCGTTCGCGTAGAGGCTGTCGTACGCCCAAAGCAATCCGCGGCACTCGTTTAATTCGGTGTTCACGACCTCCACCGCCGGACGTCCAAGACGACTTTTCGGCAATGTCATGCGAAGGATTCCCGGGCCTTCCCGACCGATCAATAGCCGCCCCTTGTCGTCGAACTCAACACTAACCCACGACCCCTCCTCCTTGGTGGCCGTCCGGAGCAGTTCCACCTCAAAGCCAACTGGAGCCGTCACGTGACGGGCTGCCGTGGCTCGACGCGTCTCGAGTGCCTCCTTCCATTGGTCGTAGTCAACACCATCGGGCCGCGACCGGCAACCGGCCAGCACGATTAGCAAAACAGAAAGCAGTGGAATGAAAAAATTCTTCATTCAAGCGGCATCCCCGACGCGAGGAGAACGGTCTCCTGCACGGCCAAGTCATGGTCGTATGACCATTCGAATTCCTTTTCACAGCGAATCACCTTGGCCAAATCAGCAAATTCCCCGACGTAACGTCCACCACGCCTTGGCGGCAAGTTCACGGTTTGCGTGCCTCGCTTGTAGCCATCGCTAGCACAGGCAAGACTCAGCTCGAGTCGATTCCCCGGTTCCCTG
>WTHH01000249.1 GCA_011523195.1 Verrucomicrobiales bacterium | reverse complement strand
GCCCAGCAGTAATCACATGCCGGAAGCTACGCGCATCAGGGATCTGCCCGCCAGCGAAAAGCCACGCGAACGGCTCCTGGCCAAGGGCGCCGATGCGCTGCGCGAAAGCGAACTGATCGCCATCCTGTTGCGAACCGGCACACAGGGCCTGTCGGCAATCGACGTCGCCCAATCGCTGCTCACCAAGTTCGGCTCGCTCGAGGCGCTCGTAAAGGCGCCGGTTGATGAGCTGCGCGTCAAGAGCGTCGGCCGCAACAAGGCGATCACGCTCAAGGCTGCGTTCAGCTTGGCCAAGCGCATGGCCGACGAGTTGCGCCACGAATCGCCGGTGCTCGACACGCCGGAGAAACTGGCCGTGCTTTTGCACGAGGGCAATCGACTGCTGGAGGTGGAACATTTTCACGTGGTGCTGGTGAATGCCAAGCGGCGGCTGATCCGCGTCGAGACTCTTGCGCGGGGCACGCTCGACTCGCTGGTCACCCACCCCCGCGATGTGTTTCGCCCCGTGATCGGCGCCAACGCCTCGGCGGTGTTCCTCGCGCACAACCACCCAAGCGGCGACACCACTTCGTCCGAGGCCGATATCCGGTTTACGCGCGACATCGTCCGCGCCGGCAAGTTGTTGAAAATCGACGTGCTCGACCACATCATCCTCGGCCGCCGCACGACGGAGCGGGGCAAGGACTACGTCTAGCTGCGCGAACTCGGCTACCTTTACGAATGATTCATCCCACAGCCATCGTCCACGAAAACGCGCAGGTTCACGACAGCGCCGAGATCGGCCCGTACGCCATCATCCACGAACACGTCACGATCGGAGCCGACTGCGTGGTCGGGCCGCACGCGCACCTCACCGGCCACACAACGATCGGCAGCGGCAACCGTTTCCACACCGGCTGCGTCATCGGCGGCGCACCGCAGGACGTGAAATACGACGGTGAACCAACCCGCTTGATCATCGGCGACGGCAACACCTTTCGCGAACACGTCACCATTCACCGCTCCAACACGCTCGAGGAGGACACGCGGATCGGCTCGGAAAACATGTTCATGGCAAACAGCCACGTCGGCCACAACGCGATCGTCAGAAACCGGGCGATCCTCGCCAACGGCGCACTCGTCGGCGGCCACGCGATCATTGGCGACGGCGCGTTCCTCTCCGGCAACGCTGTCGTGCACCAGTTCTGCCGGGTCGGCTCGATGGCGATGATGCAGGGCTGCTCCGGCGTGAGCCTCGACTTGCCGCCGTTCACCATCGTTCGCGGCATTAACGGCATGTGCGGCCTCAATAGCGTCGGCCTCAAGCGCGCCGGTTTTTCCAGTGAGGAACGGCTCGAGTTGAAGCAGGCCTACCGGGCGTTGTTCATGGGGAGCGACCTGATGAAGGACGCCATCGCCAAGGCGCGTGAACGATTCACCGGCGTGCTGGCGGAGCAGTTTATCGACTTCATCGATAGCAGCGAGCGCGGCACCTGCTCCCACACCAAGCGCTGACGCCGGTCAACTTCGCCTCAGCGTCCCTTGATCGACAGTCCACCGATGGAGATTGGCCGAGAGTTCTCTCGGCCAGTTTTCCTCTGTGCACGTCATGAACACCTGGCCAAGCGCCTGGCCGGTGCGACTGATCAACGGCAACAAACCAGCCCGGCGCTCGGCGTCCAACTCCCCCATCACGTCGTCAATCAACAGGATCGGTGGTGACCCGTGGATGCCGGTAAGGTACTCGGCCTGCGCCATTTTCAACGCGATGCAAAACGTCCGCTTTTGGCCTTCGCTCCCGAACTGCGCCGCAGGTTTGTCGTCCAGAGACAGCTTCACCTCGTCACGATGCGGCCCGATGATCGTGCTGCGGTACCGCTGCTCCCTCGCGCGGGACTTGGCCAGTTCCACCGCGAAATCCTCCCGCACACTCGGGGCATAATTCATCTTCGCATCCTCCGGCTTGGCAGCGATCTTCCGGTAACCCAGGCGCACGAGCGGCGACAACTTGTCCACCAACCCTCGTCGTGCGGCCATCAGCTTGCCACCGGTCGCGATCAACTCAGTTGTAAAACTCTCGAGCAGCGCGGCGTCCGGCGTGTCCCGCTTGAGCAGCGCGTTGCGAGAACGAAGCGACTCTGTATAACGGTGCAGCAACCCGAGATATCCGGGCTGCGTCTGTGTCAACAGCAGATCGAGGAACCGCCGCCGTGACTTGGCCGAGCCCTTAACGATGTGTAGATCCTCCGTGCAAAACACCACCGTCCGCAACGTACCAAGGTAGTCGGCAAGACGGCGGATCGGCTTTTCATTGACCGTTAACTTGCGCTGACCGGTCGACCAGTAATAGCGCACGTCACACTCCGCTTGGCCAAGCGCAGTGCCCCCGGCGAAAAAAGCCGGTCGCCCGTGATGAATGATCTGCGAGTTGCCAACGCCCCGGAACGAGCGCAGCGTCGAGATAAGATAAACCGCCTCCAGCAGGTTGGTTTTGCCCTGGGCATTGCGCCCAAGCAACAGGTGAAACCCCGGCTCAAACCCAGCCTCGAGTTTACGGTAATTCCGGAAATCACGAAGTTTGAGCTTGGCCAAGTGCACGCCGCATCATGGCCGGAGCCGCCAAGTCGTTACGAGAGCAAACCGTTAAAAACGAAACAAAGCCCCCACCTTCGCCACCAACTCGAAATTCTGCAGGGCTAGGCCGGTCCTCTCATCTATGTAGCCCTGATTGAGTACTAGAAACATTTTTGCGCCTGGTTTGTACTCCCACTGTAAACGACTATTGACGCCGAGAGACTTCGAGATGTTGTCGTACTGGGCGAGGTTGAACCAGACCAGATCAGGAGTGAAACTGTACCGTAGTGTGCCGGAAATCAGCCGGATGGTAGAGTCATCGTATGCGTCCCAGTCAATCAGGTTTAACGAATACTCACCCCCAACAAGTAGCTTGGGCCAAGGACGATAAAAGGTTTCGAGCGAAATCTGCTGGCGCGTGCCATCGTAAAAACCACCGACACGATACATCGGTCGCAGGAACAACTTTCGGTGCATGCCGAGATAGCCGTACACCCGGGCCTCCCACCAGTCATAGTTTCCGGCGGGGACGGCGGAGCCGTCAGTGATTTTAAAATCAGCGTCCGGCCGGTCGGTGACATGGGAGACACTCACCCCGACGATGTCTTGGCTCTCGAGGTAAAGCGACGCGAGGTTAAAC
>WTHH01000203.1 GCA_011523195.1 Verrucomicrobiales bacterium | reverse complement strand
CCGCTGGACGGCTCGCGACTGGCGATCCAGTTGATGTCGCCAAAGCGCGTGTTGCTGGCGTGATGATCGATGTTGATCAACACCTTGCGATTGGCGATGTATTCCTGCGCTGTGCCGAGTCGCTCGATGCTGGCGGAATCGACCGCAATGACGCAGTCGAACGGCCGGTGGATTTTTCGCGGTGTCTGGATGAGTTGATCTGGGTCAAGAAAGCGCAGCTTGGAGGGCACCGGGTCCTGATTCCAGACGGTGACCTCCTTGCCCCGCTCGAGCAGGGCCAGCGCCAGGCCAAGCGACGAGCCGATGCAGTCGCCATCCGGCCGCATGTGACTGCAAACTGCTACGGTGTGACTTTCGCCAATCGCCTCAAGGATGCGGTCAATGATCTTCAGTCGATTCGATTTCATTCGGGTTATCGCGCAGGGAATCCTGCTCAAGCTCGTCGAGGATTTGAAGCACACGGTCACCCCGATTTCGGGCTTCGTCCATGACAAATTTTAGCCGTGGCGTGTAGCGGAGGACGACCGCTTGGCCAAGCGCACTCTGGATTTTACCGGCGGCCTTGCGGACGGCGCGGAACGCCTTGTGCTGTGCCTGCTCATCGCCGATCGAGGAGACAAACACGGTGGCAGTGTGCAGGTCGTTCGAGACGCCAACCTCGCTGACGCTGATCATGCCGAGGTCCACGGGGAACTCCTTGCGGAAGATTTCATTCAACTCCCGCTTGAGCAGTTCGCGCACGCGCATGTGGCGCAGGTTTGGCATGGTGTAGGAAAAGGGACTAGAGCGACTGGGCGACCTTCTCCTGGGTGTAACACTCGATGATGTCGCCCTCCTGAAAATCGTCGAACCCGTCGAGGCGAATGCCGCACTCCATACCGGAACGCACCTCGTTGACCTCATCCTTGAAGCGCTTGAGCGTGTGCGAGATGCCCTCGTAAACGAGATCGCCCTTACGAACCACGCGCATCTTGCCCCGAAGGAGTTTGCCGCTGGTGACGGCGCAACCGGCGACGTTGCCTCCCTTGCTGAGTTCGAAAATCTTGCGCACTTCCGCCTGGCCGGTGACGACGTCCTTCATCAACGGGTCGAGCAGGCCGGCCATCGCCTCCTTCACCTCCTCGATCAACTCGTAAATGATGGCGTAGAGCTTGATCTGCACGCCCTCGCGCTTGGCCACCTCTCCCACGCCGGTGTCGATCTTGGCATGGAAACCGAGGATGACTGCGTCGGAGGCACTCGCCAGCGTGGCGTCGGACTCGGAGATGGAGCCGACGCCGGAGTGAACGACCTCGGACTGGACCTTGTCGGATTCGATCTTGTCGATCGAGTCGACGCTCGCCTCGACGGAACCCTGAGTGTCGGCCTTGATGATCAGCTTGAGCGTCTTGTCGGAGTCGGCCGGCGTGCGGCTGAACAGGCTTTCCAGCGTCATTTTGCGTTTGCGAGCTATCGACTCGTCGCGTTCCTTCGTGATTCGGTCCTCGCAAATGTTTCGGGCTTCCTTATCGTTTGGTACGATATTGAATTCCGCACCGGCTTCCGGGACGCCATTGAGACCGAGCACCTTCACGGCGCTGGACGGGCCGGCTTCCTTGATTCGCTTGCCCTCGTGATCGATGAGCGCACGGGCTTTGCCGAAGTAGTTGCCGCAGACCATGATGTCGCCAACCTTTAATGTACCCTTCCGGACAAGCAGGGTGGCGGTCGGGCCTCCGGCTTCCATGGCGGACTCGACGACGTTGCCCACTGCACTGCGGTTTGGGTTGGCCTTGAGCTCCAACACCTCAGCCTGCAGCAAAACCATCTCGAGCAGCTTGTCGACGTTTGTGTTTTTCAACGCGGAGACATCGACGAAAATCGTTTCGCCACCCCATTCCTCGCAGACCACTCCCTTTTCCTGCAACTGCGTGCGGGCCATCGTGGGGTTGGCGGACGGGTGGTCGATTTTGTTGACCGCAACGATGATCGGCACTTCGGCGGCTTGCGCGTGACTGAGCGCCTCCATCGTTTGCGGCATGACACCGTCGTCGGCACCGACCACGAGGATCACGATATCCGTGACGTTGGCTCCGCGAGCACGCATTGCACTGAACGCGGCGTGGCCCGGTGTGTCGAGGAAGGTAATCTGCTCTAGCTTCTTCGGGTTTTCCGGGTGGGGGACATTGATGGTGTAGGCGCCAATGTGCTGGGTGATGCCGCCCGCCTCGCCAGCGGTGACGTTCGAGTGGCGGATGACGTCGAGCAGCGTGGTTTTGCCATGGTCGACGTGGCCCATGATGGTGACCACCGGGGCGCGAAGCTGCAGATCCTCCTCCCTGTCTTCCGAGTCGAGGACGACTTTTTTCTTCGTGGTCGCCTTGACGAGGCCGGCACCGCGTTCGCGGCGTTCGAGACGAAAACGGAATCCGTTCTTGGCGCAGATGTCCCGGGCAATCGGCTCCTCTATCGACTGGTTGACATTCGCGAAAACGTTGAGCGACATCAGGTCGGCGATGAGCTGGAATGGCTTGCGCTTCATCGCCTCTGCGAGGTCGCGGACAATGATCGGCGGCTTGAGCGCGATCAACGGGCCATCGGCTGGAGCCGTGTACTTTGGCTTGCGCGGGCCACCGCCTACTGTGGTCGGTTCGGGCGCTGTGCCACTTTTCTCCGGTTTCTTTTCCTGCTTGTCCTTCCCCTTGTCCTTTTTCTTTTTACGTTCGCGGACGGCGGGGCGAACCGGCATGTTGCCCAGTTCGATAAATCCAACTTTCTTTCCGAGATCGCTGTCCTTCTCCTCTTCCTCAGCGGGCTCGGCGGGCTCAGCCTGGTCTTCCGCCTCCTCAGCAGGTGCCTCCGGTTCAGCGTCTTCCGTTGCTTCCTCTTCGGTTGCCGGTTCAGTTTCCTCGGTCGGAGTCTCCTCGGAAGAATCCTCTGTTGCCTCGGCCTCCTGTGGTGCCGCCTCTTCAACCGGTGCGGTGATGATTACCGGCTCGGCCGCGGCCTGTGGTTCCTCGGCCGGCGCTTCGGGCTCGGGTTTGCCGGCGATTTGTTCCTCAAGGTACTCAGCGGTGATTTTGTCGAGTGTGCTTGAGGCGACTTTCGCGTTGGCGATCCCCAGATCCTTGGCTTTCGCAAGGACTTCCTTGCTGGGAATCCCAACTTTCTTGGCAATCTCGTAAATGCGAACGGGCATAAAAAATGGTCTGCAT
>WTHH01000250.1 GCA_011523195.1 Verrucomicrobiales bacterium | reverse complement strand
GCGCTTGGCCAAGCGCAGCCAATCCCGCCGAGCCATAAAGCCGCCCTACCCCGCCAAACCGGTCCGCATCCGGGTTCACAACGAAATCGACACACCAAAAATCTTTAACGGGCGAACTGATCCGCGGCAGCCTGTTGAAATGCCTTTCGCACAGGGGAGTTGTCGGCATTTGGGAAGCCAGCGCGCTGGATCATCAGAATGTAGACCAGCCCGGTTTTCGGGTCAGCCCAGCTATTCGTGGCATACGCTCCCCCGTGGCCGTACGTCCCGGGCGACACCATCTCGGTCACGCCTTGAGGCTCCTTAACAACCTGAAAACCAAGCCCCCAACTCATCCCGGTGACAAACCCGGTCTTTATGTCACCTGTCTGTGTACGCGTCAGTTCCTTCACTGACTTTTTCTTCAGCAAACGATTGCCATCGACCACGCCGCCGTGGAGCATCATCTGGTAAAAACGCATCATGTCACGCGCCGTGGAAAACAGGCCGCCAGCCGGATATGGTGTACGACTGCGGTCGCTCAAGCCTCCCTTGACAAAATAATTCCCGGCCTCCTCCAGTTCACCGTCAACCGTACGATACGTCTTGGCCAAGCGCTTGGCCTGTTTTTCATCCGGCCAAAATGTCGTGTCCGCCATGCCGCACGGATCCAGAATTCGTTCCTGCAAAAACACCTCAAACCGCTCCCCACTCACGACCTCCACAATTCGGCCAAGCGTGTTGATACCCGAGTTGCTATACTGCCAACGCGTGCCGGGTTCAAAGTTCAGCGGCACCTTCGAATACGACATCACCAACTCGGCTAGGGTGCTGTCGTTACTTGGCGAAGACACATTCGGCTGGCCGGAGGTGTGCGTCAGCAGGTCTCGAATCGTGATCGGGCGCGAAGGCTTTTCCAAAACTAGACGATCCTTCGCCCGCTCACTGACCATCCACTTCCCCTTAAACTCCGGCAGGTGTTTTTCCACGGCATCCTCAACCGACAGCTTCCCCTCCTCCTGCAGCATCAGGATGCACACGCCAGCCAACGGCTTGGTCATGCTGGCAATCCAAAACAAATGATTCTCCCGCATCGCTTCGCGCTTGGCCAGGTCGGCGTAGCCCACCGTCTCCAATTGCAACAACCTGTTCTTGTTGGCAACCAGCGTCACCCCGCCGGAGATTACGTTTCGATCGACGAACCCCTGCATCGCCTTGCGAACAGGAGACACCGATTCCGCACCAAAAACACCCACCGCAATCGAAAACACGGCAGCCAATACGATCAATTTTCTCATGTTAATAATCATCTTTCACTCCAGAGTTGTCGGGCTTCTTTGGCACTTCGTGTTGGAACGCCAACAACTCGGTGCCATCGCGCAACTCCAGCACGTTCATGAAGAGCTCAGACTTCTCCGGAACCCATTTACCGTTTTGTTTGTGCACAAAATAGATCGGCCTCCGTTCTCCATCGAAGTCCGGGATGAACACTCCAAAGTCGCCATTCTCAGTGCCGGTCACGCCCTCACCCCCCTTATACTTCACGACAAAATCCCCGGCAACACCCCTCACCGTCATACGCTTTTTACCACCGAACGAGGATCGAAAACCGGAAGGATAAATCTCAGTCCAGATGCCGTCGACATCCCTCTCACACAAGCGAAACCAGGCTCCGGATTCCACTTGTACTCAAACCAAAAACGGTTACATAGATAGGCCTCCTCCCTCTCAGGCGCGGGCGATCCCCCTCTCGGTACGGACGGAAAACCACACCCCGCCAAGCCAAGCGAAACCAACAGGGAGCCAGCTGTAAACCCGAGGTTGTTTTTCGAAAACAAGATCACAGCCGGGAAGCGTTACACCACCCCCGCCCCATCACAAGCCGTTTGAATAATTCATGGAAATGACACCCTAAAACACAGCATGCTCCCGCTTGACTAAGCGGGAGGTAAGGACGGCAGTCTCGGCCATCCTAAAACCAAGCGCTTGGCCAAACGGCAGAAAAAAATAGTAAAAAAAGAAAACGACTCATCATAGCGCAAACGCCCGACTCTCCGGTGTTCCGCCGACTTACTAAAGAATATTTAAGAAAAAATTATGTACCTACTTCCACGTAGATAGCGTTAAGAATTCTCGCCACAGAACGGAATTGTGAAAGGGAAGATTATTCCTCTGGGGTGGGTGGTTCGTCGGATCCGATGATGATGGCTTCGCCGCCGGGGAGGGAGATGATCCGGGTTTCGGATTGGATGACGGCAGCCCCGTCTCCTCCGTTTAGGAATACCGGGGCACCTTCCGCACTCGCGTCAATCGTGAACGCCTGAATCTCCGGGACTGGTCCCGCCTCGCCGTCGGGTATGTTGATGGAAAAATTCAGTGCCCGGCCCACCGCTCCGGCGATGCCTTCCTGCCCATCGCCGGCCAAGCTAAAGACCCGAGCTGAGCCGTGACGTTTGTTGTATTTTTCAAGTTGATCCGCTGTCAAAAAACCGACCAAGGCCTGCTGTTCCTCTTCCTTGATCACTTTGAGTTTCTCCGGCAGTTCCTGTGGATTAGAGACGCCGCCTCCCGCCTTGAACATATCATCTCTTCGCTTCTTGAAGTCAGCGCGCACCTTGGCCAACTGCTCGGCTTGAAACGGGTTGAGGCCAAGCTGCTCGGCAAGTTGCTCATTGCGACGCTCGCGGGATTTGGCCATGGCCTCCTCAATCTTCTGCTGTGCCTCCTCGCGCTTGCGCACCTCACGATCCTCCATGTGCTGCTCGACAAATGGTTCCATCACCGCCCAAAGCTCTTCGCCCCCGGCAAAGGAGGAGTCCAGCGGTTCGGTCGTGTCACCTTCATCGACAGTGACGGTACCGTTGCTGAGTTGCTCGATGACGCGGGACTGTTTTTTGACCGTTTGTTGTAAATCAAAGATACTCTGCTGTAATGCAGCGATATCTTGCGCTTGTTGAGTACCTAATAACTCGCCCGCCTTCGAACCGCTCCGGTTCACTGCAAAAACCAACATTCCCACGGCCACAACAACCGAAACAATGAACATATAAACAGGGGTTTTTGAGTTCATTTTGATCTTTTAGTAAGCCCAATATTAGTCCGTCTTTATTTACGGACGCATCTCCATGATTTCAGCCAGCATGTTAAAATTATTTTTTACAAAAAAAAACAGGGAGAGGCTGCATACGGAGTTAGCCAAACCCTGTTACCCATCAACAAGGA
>WTHH01000174.1 GCA_011523195.1 Verrucomicrobiales bacterium | reverse complement strand
GTACAGGCCGTCGAGCGCGTCCTGCCCCTCTGTCGCGACGGTATTGAGCGCATAGGCAAAGTCGCGATTGTGAATCGTCACCCCAGCCTTGAGCGCGCTCTCAAGCGATTGAAACAAGCTCGCGGCAATCGCAACGTTTTCCTCCTCACCCTCGAGCTTGATCCAGCCATCGCGGCAGGTCGCCCTGACGCCAAGTCGATCATTCAGCGCCTGAAGGTTTTTGGCTTCATTGTTGAAAAGCTGCTGGGCTATCCGCGCGTTGTCGTAATGCAGCGTGGACGTCATCAGTATTTGTGAAACAGGAATGAATCGCTCATGCGCGGCTAATGTATCCCCCGGACGAAACCGTGTCAAAACGGCCAACTCACTCCTTGAGTTTCACCCGGTAGTATTGGCGCGGGTAAAGTGCCTTGCGGCGATCGGCGAATATTTTTTCAGCGCCGGTTCCCTTGATCTTGGCGAGGGTTGTCCACGATTGAAAATCGGCCGTTGATTGAACTTCGTAATCCTGTTCCTTGACGGTTTTGAATCGTAGGCTGAAGGGAAAATTTGGATTCTCGATTACGAGCTTTGGCACTACTGGCTCGACTGGTTTCGTGGGCTTGCTCTTCGAGTTCCCTGGGTTCGTGAGTTCAGCCCCGACGGTCGGTTTGCCAACCCCATCCGGATCACCCAACTCTGCCCCATTACTAGTCCCATCCCCGTCCGAATCCTTGACTGCCAACACACTGCTCCAAAACGCAGCACGACTCCCGCGCGCAACCTCTTTTTCAACCGCGAGACCGAATGCGTTTCGCGGTCCACCATACGGAGAGTGATGGCAGTTGCCGCAACTAAATTTACTTCCGTTCGGCAACTGTTCAACGCGCCAGGGACGCGCATCTGCCGCTGCCACAGAAAGCAACCCGACCACTGCTGCCAAAATCCAATTTCTTCTCAACGCCGTCATGAGATGAGAACGTAGTTTAATTCTGCTCATCGTTCAAATCTCCGCACATACCGCTTGGCCAAGCACTTGGCCTCAATCTGCTACCGGACTAGCTGGTTCGCCCCTCCTTTTTTGCGAGTCAAACGAGGTGGGCGAAACGTTTGTCGTTTGCTAGCAGGGCGACGAGTTGCTTGATTTTTTGTGACTCGGACTTGGCGGCGACCATGTTGGCGTCGTCGGTCTGCACCACAATCGTTTCGCTCATGCCGACCAGTGCGATTGGGGTGCGGTTGCGCGTGCGGGCGTCGAAGATAACATTGTCCGCGGAGTCGACCTGCACTAGGCTGGCCACGGAACTGTTACCGGCCTTGTCGGCCAGGACATGGCGGGCGAGCGCCGGCCACGAACCGAGGTCGTCCCACCCGAACACGCCGTCCGCACAGACGATGTTTCGGGCGTCCTCCATGATGGCGTAGTCGACCGAGATTTTTTCCAATTCGGGATAGTCCTTGGCCAAGGCGGCGTTGAGCTTGGCCAAGCCGCGGATGCGCCGCCATTTTTCAGCGACGGAGAAAAACTTGGGCTGCAGTCGCTGCAACTCGTTCGCGATGGTCTCGTACGACCAGATAAACATCCCGGCGTTCCACCGGTAGTTGCCGCTTTTAAGATAACGCTTGGCGGTGGCGAGATTCGGTTTTTCGACGAATTTTTTGGCCGAGAAAAATGTCGATTTGAGTGCCTTTGCTGTGGCGGAACGTAGCTTCGTCCCGGTTTGAATGTATCCGTAGCCGGTTGCCGGCTCGTGGGGCTTGATGCCGATGGTGACCAGCGCCGGTTCACGCTTGGCCAAGCGCATAGAGTCCAGCAGCACACTGCGAAACCTGGCCTCGTCCGGGATCACATGGTCGGCAGGCAGGACGGCCATCACGGCATTTTCAGAGCGGCCACCGACCAACGCGGCTCCCAGCGCCACGGCGGCACAGGTGTCCCGTCCACACGGCTCGCCGATGATGTTGCGATTGGGCAATTCCGTCATTTGTTTGCGTACTGAGGCCGCCTGCACGGCGTTGGTGATGATCAGAATATTCTCCAGCGGCACGATCGGCTTCACGCGATCGACGGTCTGCTGGAGGAACGACCGGTTGCCCAACAACGTGATGAGTTGTTTAGGTTTGCGCTCGCGGCTGACCGGCCAGAACCGTTCGCCGCGTCCCCCAGCCATGATCACGATGTAGCGATCTTTTTTTTGCATGACCTAGCGGATTCCGGAGATAATGTTGGCTGTAAAATCCCGGACGTGCTGCACGAGGTCGGGCGCCTTTCCCTTGTCCGCGATCTGATTGACGATGGCACTGCCAACGACCACTGCCTCGGCGTGTCGTGCAACATCGGCCGCCTGTTCGGGATTCGAGATACCAAAACCAACGGCAATGGGGATGTCGGTGTTAGCGCGAATGATGCCGGTCATCTCACCGATCGTCTCGGAGACGGTCTGCTGCATGCCTGTTACGCCCTCGCGGGAAACATAGTAAATAAATCCCTTGCCTCGCTTCACGATCAACGCCACTCGATCCGGCGGCGTGGTTGGGGCCACGAGTAAAATCGGGCAAATGCCGGCATCGGCCATCAGCGACTCGTAGTTTTCCGACTCCTCCGGCGGCAGATCAAGCACGAGCAAGCCATCCACCCCCGCGGCCGCGGCATCGCTCACGAACTCTGCCAGACCGCGCTTGTGCAGGATGTTAAAATAAACGTAGAGGACGATCGGAATCTGCGAAGTCTCACGAATCCTCGCCACCGTCTCAAGCACACCACCCGGCGTTGTGCCGGCGTCGAGCCCGCGCTGGGCCGCCAATTGATTCACGAGGCCGTCGGCCAGGGGATCGCTGAAAGGCACACCCAACTCGAGGACGTCGACCCCAACCTCATCAAACGCCAGTGCGAGGTCGTGCGTGGCGTCCAGATTCGGATCACCGGCGCCGATATATACCACAAAACCCTTCTGCGCCTCCTGTTTTAGGCGTTGAAACCGTTCTTCGATTCGGTTCATGCACGGGCAAAATGCCAAACGTTGGCGGCCGAGGCAAGAAACGCGCTTGACCAAGCGGAAACGAAGTGGCCAATTCCGGAATCGCCTTGGCCAAGCATAGCCCGTATAACCGCCCCGTGCCCAACGGCGTGCCCGAGACCGAAACCCACCCAACCCAACTGCTCCGCCGCAGTCTGGCCAACGGGCGGCTTGGGCATGCGTACCTGTTTGTCGGGGGCGATATCGAAA